>JAHZEE010000081.1 GCA_019421975.1 Clostridiales bacterium
TACTGGCGGTGTGGAACGGGGAGCCGAGCGGAACCGGGCAGACGGTGTGGTATGCAAAGGAGAAGGGGAAGCTTGTTTGGAGGATTGACCCTGCGACTTTGGGGATGAGTTTTGAGAATGGCGAGGCCCACCTGCTTTCACAGCAGGTGGGCCTTTTTGTATATGGAGGTGCGGAGATACCTCTCAGTCGGCTTCGCCGACAGCTCCCCTCAAGGGGAGCCTTCCCGACTGCGGGGCAACTCCGCAAGCCTCCCCTTGAGGGGAGGTGGCATGGCGTTAGCCATGACGGAGAGGTGGCCTCTCTGCACCACGCGCATCTGTCGGCGCACGCATGTCACAGAAGCCACCCCCAGCAATAGGGCTGCCGCGCGCAAATTGCACAAGAAACACGAAAGGTTATTGAATTTTTGTAAAATCTATCATACAATATTTTTTAAGTGCGAAAGGGGGCGCGAATGTGTTGAATATCGTCTTGCATGAGCCGGAAATCCCCCAAAATTGTGGCAATATCGCCCGTACATGCGCCGCGACCGGCAGCGTGCTGCACCTGATCCGCCCGCTGGGATTCGACATCTCGGACAAGGCGGTGAAACGCGCAGGACTGGACTACTGGCACCTGGTGGATGTGCGGGTTTACGAATGTCTGGACGACTTTTTTGAAAAGACCGGCGCGCAGGATCTGTGGCTGCTGTCCACCAAGGCCCCCGCGGCCTATACGGCCCCCAGCTACCGCGACGGCTGCTATCTGATCTTCGGCAAGGAGACCCGGGGCCTGCCGGAGCCGTTTTTGGAGCAGCACCGGTCCCGCTGCGTCCGCATTCCCATGATTGCCCAGGCCCGCAGCCTGAACCTGGCCAACTCCGTGGCCATTGTGGCCTATGAGGCGCTGCGGCAGCAGAATTTCGCAGGACTACAAAATTTTGGATGTATGGAACAAATTTCGTTTTAATACGCGCAAGCGCAGCAGAGCGGATTGGAGGAAGCCATGAATTACAAGAAAATGACGATCTGTGACATCGACCTCAAGGGGAAGCGCGCCCTGGTGCGGTGTGATTTCAATGTCCCCCTGGATGACCATGGCAACATCACAGACGACAGCCGGATTGTCAAGACCCTGCCCACCATCGAATACCTGCTGGACCACGGCGCCAGCGTGATTTTGTGCAGCCATATCGGCCGGCCCAAGTTCGGCTATGAGGAGAAGTACTCCCTGAAGCCCGTGTGGCTGCGGCTGGAGGAGCTTCTCAACCGCAACATCTTCTTCATGTCCGAGGCTGTGGGCAGTCGCGCCCAGCTGGTGGCCTCCCGCCTGCGCCCGGGAGAGATCATGCTGCTGGAAAATGTCCGCTTCGTGCTGGGCGAGACCAAGAACGACATGGATGTTGCCAAGCAGTTTGCCTCTCTGGCCGATGTCTATGTCAACGACGCCTTTGGCTCGTCCCACCGCGCCCATGCGTCCACCGAGGGGGTGGCACGCTTCCTGCCGGCCGTCTCCGGCCTGCTGGTCAAAAAGGAGCTGGAGGTCATGGGCGGCGTGATGGAGAACCCCAAGCGCCCCTTTGTGCTGATCGTCGGCGGCTCCAAGGTCTCCGACAAAATTGGCATCATCGACTACCTGCTGGAAAAGGTGGACCATATCATCATCGGCGGCGGCATGAGCTATACCTTCACCAAGGCCCTGGGCGGCGAGATCGGCAACTCCATCTGTGAGGTGGAGAGTCTGGAGTACTGCCAGCGCCTGCTGGAGAAGGCCAAGACGCGGGGCGTGCAGATCCATCTGCCCCAGGACAATGTGATTGCAGATAAATTTGACCCCGAGGCCCACAAGGCGGTCTGCCAGGACGGCAGGATCCCCGAGGGCTGGATGGGCCTTGACATCGGCCCCAAGACCATCAAGGAGTTCTCCGAGCTGATCCGCAGCGCGGGCACCGTCATCTGGAACGGCCCCATGGGCGTGTTCGAGTGGCCCCGCTTTGCCTTCGGCACGCAGAAGGTGGCCCAGGCCATGGCGGAGACCGACGCGCTGACCGTGGTGGGCGGCGGCGACTCCGCGGCGGCGGTCGAGCAGTTCGGCTATGCCGACCAGATCACCCACATCTCCACCGGCGGCGGCGCGTCGCTGGAGTTCTTTGCCGGCCATACCCTGCCCGGCATCGCGTGCCTGATGGACCGGCAGGAGGATACACCGTGAACAGAAAATACCGCAAGGTTGTCATTGCCGGCAACTGGAAGATGAACAAGACCCCGACGCAGGCGCGGGAGTTTGCCCGCGACTTTAAGCGCCTGGCCCCCAAGGGCCGCTGGTGCGAGATTGTCCTCTGCCCGCCGGCGGTCACCATTCCGGCGGCGGTGCGCGCGTTCAAGGACACCCGGGTGGCCATCGGCGCGCAGAATGTGTTCTGGAAGCCCAATGGCGCCTACACAGGCGAGATCAGCACCGACATGCTGACCGACGCAGGCGCGGAGTATGTCATCATCGGCCACTCCGAGCGGCGCAGCATTGAGGAGACGGACTTCAGCGTCCATCTCAAGACCGCCGCGGCCCTCAAGGCGGGCCTGACCCCCATCATCTGCGTGGGCGAGAGCCAGCAGCAGCGGGAGCTGGGCACGGCCTTTGAGATCATCGCCACCCAGGTCAAGACGGCCATCTCCACCCTGGCCAAGCCCCAGGTGCGCAAGGTCATCATCGCCTACGAGCCCCTGTGGGCCATCGGCACCGGCGTCAACGCCCAGCCCGAACAGGCTCAGGAGATCTGCGAGCACATCCGCGCCATCATCCGCAAGACCTTCGACGCCCGCGTGGCCCGCGCCGTGCCCATCCTCTACGGCGGCTCCATGAACCCGGCCAACGCCGCGGACCTGCTGGCCCAGCCCGATGTGGACGGCGGACTCATCGGCGGCGCGTCTCTCAATGCCGAGGACTTTATTGAGATTATCAAGGCGGCCAACCAGCCGGCCCGATAAAAGGAGGAGGAACCCACAGATGAAAGATTACTTGGAAATTGTAGATGTCTATGCCCGCCAGGTGCTCGACTCCCGCGGCAACCCCACGGTGGAGTGCGAGGTCACCCTGGACGACGGCACCGTGGGCCGCGCCATTGTCCCGTCCGGCGCGTCCACAGGCATCTTTGAGGCCTGCGAGCTGCGCGACGGCGGCGAGGAGTATCTGGGCAAGTCGGTAATCAAAGCCGTCACCAATGTGAACACGGAGCTTGCCGACCTGGTGGTGGGCATGAACGCTCTGGACCAGGCGGATATCGACCGGGAGATGTGCCAGCTCGACGGCACCGAGAACAAGAGCCGCCTGGGCGCAAACGCCATTTTGTCCGTCTCCCTGGCCGTGGCCCGCGCGGCGGCTGAGGCCCTGGGTCTGCCCCTGTACCGCTATCTGGGCGGCGTAAACGGCAAGACCCTGCCCGTGCCCATGATGAACATTCTCAACGGCGGCGCCCACGCCAGCAACAATGTGGATATCCAGGAGTTTATGATCATGCCGGTGGGCGCGCCCACCTTTGCCGAGGGCCTGCGCTGGTGCGCCGAGGTCTTCCACACCCTCAAGACCGTCCTGAAGGAGAACGGTACCCCCGCCACCGGCGTGGGCGACGAGGGCGGCTACGCCCCCAATCTCAAAAAGGACGAGGATGCGCTCAAGGTCATTGTAAAGGCCATCGAGGCCGCGGGCTACCGGCCCGGCGAGGACTTCAAGATCGCCATGGACGCCGCGGTCTCCGAGTGGTATCAGGGCGACGGCACCTACCTGCTGCCCAAGGCCAAAAAGGCCATGACCCGCGCCCAGATGGTCTCCATGTGGAAGCGCTTTGCCGAGAACTACCCCATCATCTCCCTGGAGGACGGCATGGGCGAGGAGGACTGGGAGGGCTGGGCCATGCTCACCAAGGCGCTGGGCAGAAAGATCCAGCTGGTGGGCGACGACCTGTTCGTCACCAACACCCAGCGGCTCAAAAAGGGCATTGGGCTGGGCGTGGCCAATGCCATCCTCATCAAGGTCAACCAGATCGGCACCCTGACCGAGACCCTGGACGCCATCGAGACGGCCAACCGCGCGGGCTACACCGCCATCGTCTCCCACCGCTCCGGCGAGTCTGAGGACACCACCATCGCGGACCTGGCCGTGGCGCTGAACGCCGGCCAGATCAAGACGGGCGCGCCCAGCCGCACCGACCGGGTGGCCAAGTACAACCAGCTGCTGCGCATCGAGGACGAGCTGGACACCGCGGCCCGCTATCCGGGCCTGTCCGCATTTTTCAATTTGCGGTAACGATTTTCACAAAATATTCAAGAAATCTCCTCTTCGATTGTGCTACAATAAAGGCAGAAAGGAGATGGCCGCATGAACATACTGTTCTTCCTGACGCCCAAGGCCGCCTGCAGCTGTGTGTACGACGACTACTCCGTCCGACAGGCCATGGAGCGGATGGAAAAGACCACTTACACAGCCCTGCCCATCCTCAGCCGCGACGGAAAGTACCGCGGCACCCTGGCAGAAGGCGATGTTCTGTGGGCGCTGAAGGACCTCTGTGATCTGGATATCCACCAGGCTGAAAGCCGCAACATTATGGAAATTGTCCACCGCCGGGACCATGCGCCGGTGCGGGTGGACACCGATATTGAGGACCTGATGCACAAGGCCATTGACCAGAATTTCGTCCCGGTTCTGGACGACAAAGAGGATTTTATCGGCATTGTCACCCGGAAGGCCATCATGCAGTACTGTATCGATCACTCCATGACCCAGGAACTGGCCCCGGTTGTGAACAGCTGATCTCTGCGCCGGCAGGCACCTGCCGGCGCTTTTGATACCCTTAATTGTCAACCAAAATAAAAATAATAGTTGACAATATGGGAAAACACCGGTATGATAGGCTCCGAAGAAAACGAGCAGGAGGTAAAAGCAATGGAAAAGACGACAAAGCGGGGGCGTGTGTATCCGCTGGCGGCCGCTGCGGTGGTGGCGGCGGTGCTGTGTGTGGTGGGGCCGTGGTCCATCCCGATCGGGCCGGTTCCGCTCAGCCTGGCGACGCTCATCATCTCACTGGGGGTCTATGTGCTGGGGGCGAAGCTGGCAGCGGCGAGTGTGCTGGTCTACCTGCTTCTGGGCGCAGTCGGCCTGCCGGTCTTTTCAAACTACGGCGCGGGTCTGGCCAAGGTCGCGGGCCCCACGGGGGGCTATCTGGTGGGCTATCTGGCGCTGGCCCTTGTGGGCGGCTGGTTTGTGGAGCGGTTCCACGGCAGCGGCCTCTGGGGCGCGCTGGGGCTGGTGCTCGGCACCGCCCTGCTCTATGCCTTTGGAACGGCATGGTTTGTGGTGCAGATGGAGGGGGCGACGATCGGCTACGCCCTTGGGGTGTGCGTGGTGCCGTTTTTGGTGGGCGATGCGGCCAAAATCGCCATCTCCAGCGTCCTTGGGCCCCTGCTCCGCCGCCGCATTCTCGCCGCCGGCCTGCTGCCCAGTAAAGCCTCCCCTTGAGGGGGAGGTGGCACCGCAAGGAGATAGGTGGAAGGCCGGTCCCCCTCTCAGTCGGCTTCGCCGACAGCTCCCCCTCAGGGGGAGCCTTCCCAACTGCTGAGCACCCCCAAAAGCCTCCCCTTGAGGGGAGGTGGCACGGCGAAGCCGTGACGGAGAGGTGTCATAAGTGATTTTAAAGGGATTTTAAAGCCCCATGCAGTTTTTCTGCATGGGGCTTTTTTTATCCGAAATCATGTCTAAACCCGCCGTCACTTCCAAGTTCCTGTTCATAGGCGCAAATGACCTTCTCAATCGCTTTAAAACATTCTGCATCATCTAGTGTTTCATCCCGAATCAGGTGCTGGATATAGCGCATCGCATGGTAACACTTCATCTCGGCCAAAATATTCAAGTCCATTTTCAAATCCGGGAAAGTTACTTGTACAGTTTCCTTCTCCAACAATTTTATGAGGATGTCTTTATAAAGCTCCATATATCTGACCTCCATGCCACTGAATTGTAGCATATCAAAACTCTTTATGCCACTAGATTGTAGCATGTCCACGAGAGAAATGCAACAAAATTGTAGCCTGATAAAGAGGAGGAAACAAAATGGTTTTTCAGAGGTTAGAGGATTTACGGATTGATGCTGACAAGACCCAGGCGGAAATCGCGGATTTACTCCACTGTAAGCGCGAAGTTTACCGGCGATACGAAAAAGGAATTCATGAGATACCGGTCTGGGCACTTCTGGAGTTGGCAGATTATTACCACACAAGTACGGACTACATCCTTGGCCGTACAAACAAGCGGCAGTTTCCGTAAAGAGAGGGGTTGGATATTTTGGTTTTTTCTAGATTAAAAGATTTGCGGGAGGACGCAGACAAACATCAATCCGACATCGCAGAGCTGCTTCACTGTCAAAGAGAGGTGTACCGCCGCTATGAGACAGGTGTCAGTGAGCTGCCTGTCTGGGCGCTGATTGTGTTGGCTCAATACTACCACACCAGTACAGACTATATTCTGGGGCTGACCAATGAGCGGCGGCCCTATCCACCTGCACTGAAACTAGACTAATAACAACAGTGCCCCTCTGTGCGATCGCACAGAGGGGCCTTTTCTTCATCTTTAGTTCTTCCCGCCCTTGAGCGCCTTCATGCGCTCGGCGTGGTCGAGGATGCGCTTGCGGATGCGCAGGCTCTCCGGGGTGACCTCCAGCAGTTCGTCGTCTGCCAAAAACTCCAGGCACTGCTCCAGGCTCATGATGCGCGGCGGCACCAGGCGCAGGGCCTCATCGGAGCCGGCGGCGCGCATGTTGGTGAGCTGCTTTTTCTTGCAGATGTTGACCGACATGTCCTCGTTGCGGGAGCAGACGCCCACCACCATGCCGGCATAGACCGGCGTGCCGGGGCCGATGAACAGGGTGCCGCGGTCCTGGGCGTTGAACAGCCCGTAGGAGACGGCCTCGCCGGTCTCGAAGGCCACCAGAGAGCCCACGGCGCGGCGGGCGATCTCGCCCTTCATGGGGGCGTAGGA
Source organism: Clostridiales bacterium (assembly GCA_019421975.1). Lineage (GTDB taxonomy): Bacteria > Bacillota > Clostridia > Oscillospirales > Oscillospiraceae > CAKTFW01. The sequence continues at coordinate 7,004 of JAHZEE010000081.1, forward strand.
GTCAAAGACCGAGCTCATAATGCCCTCGCCCTTGGTGTCGGTGAGGAACTCGTTGCGGTAGCCGAACAGGCCGCGGGCGGGAATCAGGAACTCCAGCCGCATGCGGCTGCCCATGGGGTTCATGGAGAGCAGCTCGCCCTTGCGGCTGCCCAGCTTCTCCATGACGGCGCCGACTGCGTTTTCCGGCACATCGCAGACCAGCCGCTCGATGGGCTCGCACTGGACCCCGTCGATCTGCTGGTAGAGCACGCGGGGGGGCGAGACCTGCAGCTCATAGCCCTCGCGGCGCATGGTCTCGATGAGGATGGACAGGGACATCTCACCGCGGCCGGCCACATTGAATGCGTCCGTCCCCTGCTCGGTGACGCGCAGGGAGACATCCTTCAGAAGCTCCTTCTCCAGCCGGTCGCGCAGGTTGCGGGAGGTGACAAACTTGCCCTCGCGGCCGGCGAACGGGCTGTCGTTGACGGAGAAGGTCATCTCGATGGTGGGGGGGCTGATCTTCACAAAGGG
>JAHZEE010000082.1 GCA_019421975.1 Clostridiales bacterium
CGACGGCTTGGAACTCTGATGACGCACAGCGGCGTGGGCCGCGGCCTTGGCGGCGGCGGGCGGCTGCTGCATGGGGTAGGGATGCTCCGCGACCACCTCGATGGGCTTTTTCAGCAGCTTTTCGATCTGCTTAAGCTCCGGCAGCTCCGCCGTCTCGCAGAAGGCGATGGCAGTGCCGTCCCGGCCGGCCCGGCCGGTGCGGCCAATGCGGTGGACATAGGTCTCCGGCACATCGGGCAGGTCGTAGTTGAGCACATACGGCAGAGACGCAATGTCCAGGCCCCGCGCGGCGATGTCGGTGGCCACCAGCACCCGAATGCGTCCGGCCTTGAAGTCGGCCAGCGCCTTCTGCCGGGCGGACTGGGATTTGTTGCCGTGGATGGCGGCCGCACCGATCCCCTTTTTCTGAAGGCCCTCGGCGATCCGGTTGGCCCCGTGCTTGGTGCGGGAGAACACAAGCATGCTCTCAATGGGCTCGGTCTGCAGCAGATGACAGAGCAGCTTCAGCTTGTTGGCCTTGTCCACATAGTAGAGCTTCTGCGTGATGAGCTCTACGGGAGACGAGACCGGATTGACCGCCACCCGCACCGGGTTGTGGAGCAGCGAGTCCACCAGCTCCGTGATCTCTGGCGGCATGGTGGCGGAGAAAAACAGCGTCTGCTTCTGCGCCGGTACGATCTTTAAAATGCGCCGCACATCGTGGATAAAGCCCATGTCCAGCATCCGGTCGGCCTCGTCCAGCACCAGAATCTCCAGCCGGTCCAGATGCAGCAGGCCCTGGCCGTGCAGATCCAGCAGGCGGCCGGGGGTGGCGACCAGAATGTCCACACCCCTCTGCAGCGCCTGCACCTGGGGGGCCTGTCCCACGCCGCCGAAGATGACGGCCGTGCGCAGCGGCAGGTTGGCGCCATAGGCGGTCAGACTCTCATGGATCTGGATGGCCAGCTCCCGGGTGGGGGTGACAATCAGCGCGCGGATGGGGCGGCCGGGCACAGCGCGGCCGGCAAGGCGCTGGAGGATGGGGGCGGAGAAGGCACAGGTTTTGCCGGTGCCGGTCTGCGCCAGGCCCAGCACATCCCGGCCCTGCAGTACCGCCGGAATGGCGCCTGCCTGGATGGGGGTGGGGGCGGTGTATCCCTGCCGGTGCAGGGCGTCTAAAATGGAGTCCATAAGACCCAGATTTTCAAATGTCATATTGCTCTCTTTTCTTGTGTGAAATTGCTGTTGTGCGGGGGTATCTGCACAAAAAACAAATTCAGTTTACCACAAAATGGACAAAAGTGCTACTGAAAAAACTGGAATCCTGCGGCCAAAACGGGTAAATCATTGAGAAATACCTCTGATATGTGAAGGAAAAGTTTGAATTCGTGAAAATTTTAACAAAATCTATCAGGAATTTTTCGTCGTTTTTGGATGGGTTTAGATATTGTATTTATGCGTCCGGGACTGTATGATAGAGGGACGATATAATGGCGATTGGTTTATTTGGAGTGTCAATCTGTTGTATCGATTCCATTTCAAAGAAAAGAGGAAGTCGAATGTCTGAGTGTGCATGCCAGAGTCAGAAGAGTGATCTGACGCTGCTGGAGGATGTTCTGCAGGAATATCAGAATGTCCCCGGAAGCCTCATCACGATTCTGCAAAAGGCACAGGAGATTTATGGCTATCTGCCCATGGATGTGCTCTACCACATTGCCTCGCGCATCGGCAGTACGCCTGCAAAGGTGTTGGGTGTGGCAACCTTCTATGCGCAGTTTAGGATGCAGCCCATTGGAAAATATCTGATTATGCTCTGCCAGGGCACGGCATGCCATGTCAATGGCTCGGAGCGCATCGAGAGCGCCATCTGCGAGGAACTGGGGATTCACGACGGCGAGACGACGGCCGACGGAATCTTTACCCTGAAGAATGTGGCGTGCCTCGGCTGCTGCAGTCTGTCTCCTGTTATGATGATCAACGGGGAGACCTATGGCTCTTTGACCCCGGCGTCCGCCATTGAGGTGCTGCACCAGCTCAGAGCGAAGGCAGAGGAGGGGCAGGCATGAGAATTGTCATTGGAGAGGGCAGCTGCGGCATTGCCGCAGGCGCTGCGAAGGTATATGATGCGCTCGAGGCGCAGCTGACGCCCGCCGACCACGCCAAGCTGGTGGTCACAGGCTGCAACGGCATGTGCTTTTTGGAGCCCATTGTCGATGTGTACGACGGTAAGAAGCTGGTTCAGCGCCTGGTGAAGGTCAAGCCCGAGGACGCGCCTGCCATCGCCGAGGCCATCCGCACCGGCGACTACACCGGCGTGGAAAAGCTCAGGATTTCAGAAGAGGACCAGTCCTTCCAGGACAAGCAGACGAGAATTGTGCTGCGCAACTGCGGCGTCATCGACCCCACCAGCATCGACGCCTATCTGGAGGTGGACGGCTACAAGGCCATCGAGAAGGTGCTCACCACCATGACGCCGGAGCAGGTCATCGAGGAGATCAAGGTCTCCGGCCTTGCCGGCCGCGGCGGCGCGGGCTTCCCCACCTGGTTCAAGTGGAACGCCGCCCGCAGCGCAAAGGGCGAGAAAAAGTACTTAATCTGCAACGCCGATGAGGGCGACCCCGGCGCCTTCATGGATCGGGCGGTCATCGAGTCCGACCCCCACAGCCTGATTGAGGGCATGCTGGTGGGCGCCTACGCCGTGGGGGCCCACGAGGCGGTGGTCTATGTCCGCGCCGAGTACCCGCTGGCCATTGTCCGTCTGGAGGAGGCGTTCCGCCAGGCCCGGGAGAAGGGGTACATCGGCAAAAACATCCTGGGCACCGGCTTTGACTGTGAGTTCCGCATCAAGGCGGGCGCAGGCGCGTTCGTCTGCGGCGAGGAGACGGCGCTCATCGAGTCTCTGGAGGGCAAGCGCGGCATGCCGCGGCTCAAGCCGCCGTTCCCGGCCAACTGCGGCTACAACAACCTGCCGTCCAATATCAACAATGTGGAGACCTTTGCCAATGTGGCCTGGATCATCAACCACGGCGGCGCGGCGTATGCCAAGTTTGGCACCGAGAACAGCAAGGGCACCAAGGTCTTTGCCCTGACCGGCAAGATCAAGCGCGGCGGTCTGGTGGAGGTCCCCATGGGCAAGACGCTGCGGGAGGTCATCTTCGACATCGGCGGCGGCGTGCGAGACGGCCGGGAGTTCAAGGCCGTTCAGCTGGGAGGCCCGTCCGGCGGCTGTATCCCGGCGAGTCTTCTGGACACTGTCATCGACTACAAGGCCCTGCAGGCCACCGGCGCCATCATGGGCTCCGGCGGCATGGTTGTCATGGACGACTCCACCTGCATGGTGGGCATGGCCCGGTTCTTTTTGGACTTCACCACCAAGGAGTCCTGCGGCAAGTGCGTCCACTGCCGTCTGGGCACCAAGCGCCTGTTTGAGATCCTGACCCGCATCATTGAGGGCAACGGCCGGGAGGGCGACATTGAACTGCTGGAGGAGCTCTGCGTGGCGGTCAAGGACAGCGCCCTGTGCGGCCTGGGCCAGTCGGCCCCCAACCCGGTGCTGACGACGATCCGCTACTTCCGGGAGGAGTACGAGGCGCACATCCGTGACAAGCGGTGCCCCGCCAAGGAGTGTACGGCGCTCATCGAGTACCACATCAAGCCCGACGCGTGCACAGGCTGTACGCTCTGCGCCCGCCGCTGCCCGGTAGGCGCCATCTCCGGCACGGTCCGGCAGCCGCACACCATCGACATGGCGCTGTGTATTAAGTGCGGCCAATGCCTTGCCAGCTGCCGCTTCCACGCCATCGAGCTGCTGTAAGGAGGGGTATGGATCATGAGTCAGATTACAATTACCGTCAATGGAAAGGTCTGTACTGGCCCCGCCGGCGAGACCATCTTGAATATTGCCAAGGCCAACGGCATTGAGATTCCCAACCTCTGCTACGACAAGAGCGTGGCGCGCTACGGCGCCTGCGGCATGTGCGTGGTGGAGGTGGAGGGCAACCCCAAGCTGCAGCGCGCCTGCTCCATCGAGGCCGCCGACGGCATGGTCATACACACCGAGACCGCGCGCACCATCGAGGCCCGCAAGATCGCTATGGAGCTGCTGATGAGCGACCACGACGGCGACTGCGTGGGCCCGTGCTCGCTCAACTGCCCGGCCGGCACCGACTGTCAGGCCTATGTGAAGCAGATCGCCCTGGGCAACGACCGCGAGGCGGTCCGCATCATCAAGGAGAAGCTGCCGCTGCCGGCCTCCATTGGCCGCGTGTGCCCGCATCCGTGCGAGACGGCCTGCCGCCGCCAGTATGTGGAGCAGCCCATCTCCATCGCATACCTCAAGTACTTTGCAGCCGACAACGACCTGGCCTCTGCCAGCCCCTTCCGTCCGGAGATGCAGGCGCCCACGGGCAAGCGGGTTGCAATTGTGGGCGGCGGCCCCGGCGGCCTGACCGCGGCCTATTTCCTGGCCGTGGCCGGCCACAGCGTCACGGTCTACGACGCCATGCCCAAGATGGGCGGCATGCTGCGCTATGGCATCCCCGAGTACCGTCTGCCCAAGAAGGTGCTGGACCGCGAAATTCAGGAGATTCAGGAGCTGGGCGTCACGCTGAAAAATGGCGTGAAGATCGGCCGGGATATCTCCTTTGAGGAAATTCGCAAGCGCGCCGACGCCACTGTCATCGCCATCGGCGCCTGGAAGAGCTCCGGCGTGGGCTGCCCGGGCGAGGACCAGCAGGGTGTGCTGGGCGGCATTGACTTTTTGCGGGAAGTGAGCCTGGGCAATGCCCCCGATATCGGCAAAAAAGTCGCCGTCGTGGGCGGCGGCAACACGGCCATGGATGCCTGCCGTACCGCAGTGCGCCTGGGCGCCGAAGAGGTCTATGTGGTCTATCGCCGGACCCGCAACGAAATGCCTGCCGAGGACATCGAAATCGAAGAGGCCATGGAAGAGGGCGTCACCTTCAAGTTCCTGACGAACCCCGCGGAGATTCTGGGCGAGAACGGCCGCGTCAAGGCGGTGAAGCTCCAGGTCATGGAGCTGGGCGAGCCCGACGCCTCCGGCCGCCGCAGCCCGGTGCCGGTGGAGGGCAAGTTCGAGACGCTGGAGGTGGACACCGTCATCGCCGCCATCGGCCAGAAGCTGGAACCGGCCGGCTTTGAGGGCCTGGAGATGACCAAGAAGGGCAACATCTCGGCCGACGAGGCCACCTACCGCACCAGCCTGGAGGGCGTGTTCGCCGTGGGCGACGCCACCAACAAGGGCGCTTCCATCGCCATTGAAGCCATCGGTGAGGCAAACCGCGCCTCCCAGGTGATCGACGCCTATCTCAATGGCCGTGAAATCTCCTACCGTAGGCCCTTTGTCTCTGAGCGCGAGGTCACGGAAACGCTCAAAGCTCAGCTGGCAGAGAAGCCCCATGCGGCCCGGATCAAGATGCCGCAGCGCAGTCCCGAAGAGCGCCGTCATGATTTCCAGGAGATCAACCTCGGCTTTGCAGAGGCGGATGCCCGCGCCGAGGCTGCCCGCTGCCTGGAGTGCGGCTGCCACGACTATGCCGACTGCAAGCTCATCCGCTGCGCCAATCTCTACGAGATCCACCCGGAGCGGATTGCGGGTGAGAAGCACCCGGGCTTTGTGGAGCAGAAGCTGGTCTGCATTGAGCGCAACCAGAACAAGTGCATCCTCTGCAACCTCTGCGTGCGGACCTGCGACGAGGTGGCGGGCAAGGGAATTCTGGGCCTGGTGGGCCGCGGCTTCCAGACGGTGATCCGCCCGGAGTTCAACGATCCGGCCACCATTGCCGACTGTGCCAACTGTCGAAAATGTGCAGAAATCTGCCCCACCGGCGCGCTCCGAATTGTCAAATAACAGTGCCTCTAAATGGCGGACAGCCCTGGCTGTCCGCCATTTTTTTACGAAAAAATGCCTGGGACCATGCACCAAACGGAACCTACATCATACCATGTGAAAGGGAGGAATACCCCCTTGAATCTGTAAAGGATGGATTTTATGCAAGAAAATTGTTATATCACCTTTGGCGGCTGCGGCAGTTCGGGCGGAAACAGCTGTGGCTGCGGCGGTAATAACCGCCCGACCCCTCCGGGCTGCGGCGGCCCCGGGCCGTTCCCGCCCCCTCCGCCCCCCTTCCCGCCTTCCAACCAGGGGTGTGACGGTCCCGACCGCCCCTGCCCGCCGCCGTTCCCGGTGGTCGGTCCGGTTGGCCCGACTGGCCCGACCGGACCGCAGGGTCCAGTCGGCCCCATCGGCCCGGTTGGTCCGACCGGCGCGACCGGCCCTGCCGGAACCGGTGCGACCGGCCCGACTGGCGCGACTGGCGCCACAGGTGCGACCGGCGCGACGGGTCCCACCGGCCCAACTGGTCCGGTAGGTCCGACGGGTCCCACCGGCCCCACTGGCACGGGGCTTGAGACCCTCACGGAGTTTGTCGCAGGAACACCATATGCAGCTGGGGATCTGGTCTACTACAATGGCGTGCTGTACGCGGCGCGGATTGCCAATCCGTCCGGTACCCCCGGTACTTCCCCGGACTTTAACCAGGTCTCTGTCATGGGGCCGACCGGTGCCACCGGTCCGACTGGCCCGACCGGTCCGACGGGCGCAACGGGTGCCACCGGCGCAGTTGGTCCCACCGGCCCGACCGGCCCGACGGGCGATGCAGGCGCAGCCGGTGCCACCGGTCCGACTGGCCCGACTGGCCCCACCGGTGATACAGGTGCGGCCGGCGCTACCGGTCCGACGGGTCCGACCGGCCCGACGGGCGATGCAGGCGCAGCCGGCGCCACCGGTCCGACGGGTCCGACCGGTCCGACGGGCGATGCAGGCGCAACGGGTCCCACCGGCCCGACTGGCCCGACGGGGGATGCAGGCGCGGCAGGCGCAGAAGGCCCGACCGGTCCGACCGGCCCGACGGGTCCGACTGGCCCCACCGGTCCGACGGGTCCGACCGGCGATGCGGGCGCCACAGGTGCCACAGGAGCCACAGGCGCAGAAGGCCCGACGGGTCCGACCGGCCCGACGGGTCCCACGGGTCCGACCGGCCCTGTAACGCCGGCGGCTGCGGTGACAGATGCCACCAGCACCACCGATGTGGTGACACAGTTCAACACCTTGCTGGCCAACATGCGCGCAGCGGGCCTGCTGGAGACCTAACCCCAGTCACGATGGAGAAGGACGGCAATTGCGCCGTCCTTCTCCATTACAAGGAGGAATAAGATGAAGATTTCTGTCTATGCAATTTGTAAAAACGAGGCGCAGTTTGCAGCGCGCTGGGCCGCCTCTATGCAGGAGGCGGACCAGGTGGTTGTGCTCGACACCGGCTCCACCGACGACACGGTCCAGATTCTGCGCCAGGCAGGGGTTCAGGTCTACGAGGAAAAGATTGAGCCCTGGCG
>JAHZEE010000083.1:0-1961 GCA_019421975.1 Clostridiales bacterium
CAAAGGTTGTGCCGATTTCTGACTCCAACGGCTGGGTCTACGATCCGGATGGGATCGATGTGGAGCTGCTGAAAGAGGTAAAAGAGGTCAAGCGTGCCCGTCTGACAGCGTATTGCGCAGCCAGAGCCAATGCGCAGTATCACGAGGGCCGTGGCGTCTGGACGATTCCGTGCGATGTAGCGCTGCCGTGCGCAACGCAGAACGAGCTGCAGCTGGAAGATGCCAAGCAGCTGGTGCAGAATGGGTGCATTGCAGTGGCAGAGGGCGCCAACATGCCGACCACGCTGGAGGCCACACAGTATCTGCAGCAGAACGGCGTGCTGTTTGCGCCTGGCAAGGCTGCAAATGCCGGCGGTGTGGCAACCTCGGCGTTGGAGATGTGCCAGAACAGCGAGCGTATCAGCTGGTCGTTTGAAAAAGTAGACGGCATGCTGAAAGATATCATGGTAAACATTTTCCGAAACCTGGACGAGGCAGCGAAGCGTTACGGCGTGCCAGGTGACTATGTGGCGGGCGCCAACATCGCCGGCTTTGAGAAAGTCGTAGATGCGATGAACGCGCAGGGAATTGTATAATATATAATAAGGATAACAAATACCGGAGAACCAAGCTTGGCTCTCCGGTATTTCTTTGCTTTAAAACACCTCAAGATGAAATTACAAAAAGCGTCACTTGCGAAAATGCAGGAGGGAGCACAGGAAACGACGCACCCACTTGACCAGACAAAAAACATACTTTCGCGAATTCAGCAAAATAAAAATTTTGTTGAATTTGTAGAGCGCATGTGTTATAATATCCCAGGAGTTGATGATAAAATGCTGGAACACTGGGTATGGCTTGCAGAGTGCAAGATCAGCTTGCGGCGCAAGGCGATTTTAATAAAACAGTATCAGGATGCAGAATACATCTATCAACTGGATGAACCTGCGTTGTCTGCACTGGGACTGGATGAAAAAGAGATTGCGGCGATGCAGAATAAGGACCTTTCGGAAGCCCGAAGCATTCTGGAGGTCTGTTTGAACAAAGGGATTCGCCTTCTGACCTATCAGGATGACGCTTACCCGGACCGGCTGCGGGAGATTGCGGAGCCGCCGGTACTCCTTTATTATAAGGGACAGTTTCCGCAGTTCGACAGATTGCCCGCGATTGCCGCCATCGGAGCGCGAAAAATGACGGCGCACGGATATAAGCTGGCGCAGGAATTGGGCTATCAGATGGGCTGCTGCGGTCTGACAGTCATCAGCGGCATCGCTGCCGGGATTGATGCAGCCTCTCTGACGGGCGCATTATTGGCAGATGCACCCGTTGCGGCTGTGCTTGGCTGCGGCGCAGATGTGGTCTATCCGGCTGCCAACCGGAAGCTGTACACCGATGTGGAGCTGGAAGGATGCCTGCTGACGGAATATCCGCCGGGCAGCCGCCCTGAGCCATGGCACTTCCCTGTCCGGAACCGAATAATCGCGGGGCTCTCTGTGGGCGTGCTCGTGGTAGAGGCCGGTGAAAAGAGCGGCGCGCTCATCACAGTGCGCCACGCATTGGACCAGGGAAAAGATATTTTTGCAGTTCCCAACAATGCCGATTCCCCTGCGGCGATGGGAAGCAACCGGCTGCTGCAGGAAGGTGCGATCTGCGCCTCGACGGGCTGGGAGGTGGCGCGGGAGTACCAGCAGCTCTACCCTGAAATGGTGCATCCATATCGGCCCCCGTACCGCAGACCCACCCCGTCGCAGCGGCCAAAGCGGGCAGAGTGTGCAGAACAGAAGCCGCCCGTGGATCCTCAGCCGCCTGTCGGGCACCGGGACTGGGAGCAGCTTTCCGATGCAGAGCGAAAGGTATTTGTGCAGCTGCATCTGGAGCCGGTCCATGTGGACCAGCTGATCGAGCGGACAGGCCTGCCGGCCTCGCAGGTGCTTTCGGCATTGACCCTGTTTGAAATCCAGGGGGTTGCAAAGCGGCTGCCC
>JAHZEE010000083.1:2068-2819 GCA_019421975.1 Clostridiales bacterium
GAGCCCGCTGCTGATTTTGGAGGAACCTGTATGACACGCAATACCCGTTCAGATCCGCAGATTTTGCGGGACTTTTTGAACTACCATGAGACGATCAAGGGACAGTCGGAAAAGACCATTCAGGAGTATCGGCTGGACCTGAGAATGTTTCTCCGCTTTATGAAGCTGGTAAAACAGGAGATGCCCTATGATACGCCGCTGGATTCTATCGACATTCGGGACATAGCCCCGGCATTTCTCCAATCTGTCACGATCCAGGATGTCTATGATTTTCTGGACTATTTGGCCCATGACCGGATCAAATTCCCCAATACAGTCTTTGCGACGGCCGGCATTGGAGCTGCCGCCAGAGCCAGAAAGCTGTCGTCGATCAAATCCTTTTACAAATATTTGACAGTCCAGACCAAAGAGTTTCAAGAAAATCCGGTCAAGGATATGGAGTTTCCCAAGGTGCGCCGTGCACTGCCGAGGTATTTGACGCTGGAGCAGTCCAAGGCGCTTTTGAAATCCATCGACGGCGCAAATCGGAGCCGGGATCTGGCGATTATACTCCTGTTTTTAAACTGCGGAATCCGGATCTCGGAGCTGGTGGGAATCAACCGGACGGATCTGTATCCAGACCGGATCCGCGTGGTCGGCAAAGGCAATAAAGAACGCTTTGTATATATCGGAGAGGCGTGCCAACGGGCGATTGGCGACTATCTCATAGAGCGCGACCGGGTCACCCTGCCGGATGACCGTCCCCTGTTTG
>JAHZEE010000083.1:2846-4289 GCA_019421975.1 Clostridiales bacterium
CGGTCCAGCACCTGGTCAAAAAGCATCTGGCCGCTGCCGGGCTGGACTACGAGCACTTCTCCCCACACAAGCTGCGCCATACGGCGGCGACGCTGATGCTCTCAAGCGGCGTGGATGTCAAGACCGTCCAGGAGGTGCTGGGACATGCCCATCTCAACACGACGGAGATCTATACCCATATTGAAAATACAGAGCTGAAAATCGCCGCAGAGGCCAATCCCATCTCTAAAATCAAGCTGGATCAGGAGGACGGATAGACGCCCAAAATGTGCAGAAACCGGGCCTTGGTATAGGTGTAGGTGGACAGAGGACGGTAGTCGCAGTCAATGCTGTGCGCGGCCACCAGAATTTCGCTTCCCACGGCGACCACCACCGGTGAATGCTGATAGCGTTCCCCCTGGAAAGAGAGCTGGATGATGTCCCCTGGCTCCACCTCCTGCGCGGTGACTTCGACGGCGACTGGGCCTGGCGTATGGCTGGCGCGGGTCAGATAGTTGTAGAGAAACTCTACGCCGGTCCAGGCTGGCGCCCGGTCCTGGAGACTGCGGTAGAACCAGCCATAGACCGGCCGGAAGTCCATCACCCCCGCGCCGGCATACAGCACCTGCGAGGCGTAATTTGTGCAGTCGCCCCCGATGTTTTCAAAGTCGTAATAGGCGGGGTTTCGCCCCATTGCCCAGAGATGTGCATAGAGTACTGCGGCAGAACGGTTATATACCTGCATATTGGAAACACTCCCCCTTTCCCCTATTTTATGAGACCAAAAGGAGAAGGGCCCCACATTCCACCTGTGAATGCGGGGCCCTTTTTTAATCCTTTTTTTGCAGCGCCTGACGAATGGCCTCGCCGATGGTCTTGACACGGAGAAGCTCCATCCCCTCCGGCGGCGCGATGCCTGTGGTGTTCTGCCTGGGGAGCACACAGCGGGTGAAGCCAAGGCGGTGGATCTCCTGCAGCCGCTGCGGAAGGTCTGAGACGGAGCGCACCTCCCCTGTCAGCCCGACCTCTCCCAGAATCACGGTGGAGCTGTCGAGCGGCTGGTCCAGCAGACTCGATGCGGCCGCGCAGACGACTGCGAGGTCCGCCGCAGGCTCGTCCAGCATCAGCCCGCCGATCACATTGATGTAGGCGTCGCACGCTGAGAAATTGAGGTTTCCCCGCTTTTCCGCAACCGCCAGCAGCAGTGCGGCGCGGTTATAGTCAAACCCGTCTGTGGTGCGGCGCGGGACATTGAAGCTGGTCTTTGCCACCAGGGCCTGCACCTCGGCCAGGATCGGACGGGTCCCCTCCATGACACAGGTGACACAGGTGCCCGGCGCGCCGATGGGGCGGCCGGACAGAAGCATTTGAGAGGGATACGGAGCCTCAGTCAGCCCGTCCTCCTCCATGGAAAAGACGCCCAGCCCATTGGTGGAGCCGCACAGGTTTTTTGCAGCGCGCAGC
>JAHZEE010000083.1:4299-7382 GCA_019421975.1 Clostridiales bacterium
AGCAGCCGGTAGGAGGTGTGACGGTCGCCTTCAAAGTAGAGCACGCAGTCCACCATGTGTTCGAGCACCTTGGGACCCGCGATGGCGCCCTCCTTGTTGACATGGCCCACCACAAACACGGTGATCCCGCTGGATTTGCAAAGATTCATCAGCGCCATGGTGCAGTCCTTCACCTGGGAGATGCTGCCGGGGGAAGAGGTATTTTCGCTGAGGTAGAGCGTCTGAATGGAGTCGACGATCAGGACATCCGGCGCAGTCTGCTGGGCTACGGAGCTGATCTCATCCATACAGGTTTCAGACAGAACCAACAGATTCTCCGTCTCAATCCGCAGCCGGTTGGCGCGCAGCTTCAGCTGGCTCTCACTCTCCTCTCCGGAGATGTACAGCACCCTCCGCCAGCGGCAGATCTCACTGCAGATTTGGAGCAGAAGCGTGGACTTGCCGATGCCCGGCGCGCCGCCCACCAAAACCAGAGAGCCGACGACGGCTCCGCCGCCAAGCACACGGTCCAGCTCCCCCATCCCGGTGGTAAAGCGGATCTCATCGGTCATCTCGATCTGCCGCAGAGTGCGCGGCGCCCGGCGGCCCGCCTCCGCCCTCGGCGCTGCCACAGCCCGTTTGGCCGCGGGCATTGCCTTTTCCACATGCTCTTCAATGGAGTTCCAGGCGCCGCAGGCCGGACATTTGCCCTGCCATTTCATCGTCTCGTTTCCACAGACCGTACAGTAGTAGACGGTTTTAGACTTCACTTTCCTCCGACTTCCCTTCCAGGTATGCTGCCACGCCGCCCACCAGGACAGCGGAGAGCTGTTTCTGATAGGACTCCTCCTGCAGCTTTGCGGCCTCCTGGGGATTGGAGAGAAATCCGCACTCCACCAGGACGCCCGTACACTGTATATTTTGCATGAGATAGATGCTCTTTGAGGCCTCCTTGGCCTTGCGCAGATTGGCCGGATCCAGAAACGCGGCCAGCTGCGCCTGCAGATGCGTCCCCAGGGCCTCGCTGTCAGCGGTCGCCGCATAGAACACCTGCGCACCGTGATATTTGCTGTCTGTATAGGTGTTTTGATGGATGCTGATGAGCAGGGCATTTTGCGTGTCGTTGATCATCTCGACACGATTTTTGAGATCCGAGACCTTCTTCTGAGACAGCGTCTGAGCGCCTGCGGAATAGATGGACACATCCTCCCGGCGCACCATCTGGACCGGCTGGCCCACCAGGGCAAAGAGATCCTCCATTCGCAGAGCAACCTCCAGATTGATCTGGCTCTCCGGCACGCCGCTGGCCGTAGAGGCGCCCCCGTCCTCCCCGCCGTGACCGGCGTCGAGGATAATCTGGACCGGCGCGGAATCCGCGGTGACAGGAACCGCCTGCTGTACAATAAAAATCGCAATTGCCATCACGGCGCCAAACGCCAGCGTAAAGGTCAGTAGATATTGTTTTAAAATCCGCATAGATGGACACCCCCGTACACCGTATGGGACAGGGCTGCAAACTATGCCTACAGTATAACATAGGAAATAAAAAATAGGAAGGGGTTCCCGGGAAAAGGCGGAACCAGGCGAAAGTTGCCAACATAGACTGAATTGGAACGGAAATTCCAATTTTGACCGACCGAGGAGGAACCCAATTTGGAAAACAACAAAAATCCAAATCAGAGCGGTGGAAACCAGCAGAATAATACCAACAACAACACCAATAACAATGGCAATAACACCAACAACAATACGAACAACAATACCAACACCGGCAGCGGAACAATGCAGTGCGGCAGCGAAAAAGGAATTTTGCCGGCCTGCGCGCCTCTGGCCAATCCCTTTGTCCCATTCCAGCAGAACAACCCGGAGCGGTATGAGGCCCCCAAGGGCCTGGTCCGCGGCACTCTGTTCCCTGGGCTCGATCTGCCCTTCATGGGAATGGTCAACAACCAGGAGAAAGACGCCACTCCGCTGGAGGAGCTTCAGGCACTGAGCTTTGCGGTTGTGGAGCTGGGCGAGTATCTCGACACCCACGCTGACGACACGGAGGCGCTGCAGCTGTTCCGCAGCTATGTAGAGCTGTATCAGAAGGGCGCGGCAGAGTACCAGAAGCAGTATGGCCCCCTGACGATGAGCCAGAGCGGCGCCGATGGAAAGAGCTATAATTGGCTGCAGGACCCGTGGCCCTGGGATGCCATGACGAACGGGAAAGGAGTAAGCAGCCATGTTTGTCTATGAGAAAAAACTACAGTATCCGGTGAAAATCCAAAATCCCAACCCGAAGCTCGCCTCGATCATCATTACACAGTACGGCGGCCCGGACGGTGAGCTGGGCGCCTCCCTGCGCTACCTCAGCCAGCGCTACAGCATGCCGTATCCGGAGCTCAAGGGCCTGCTGACCGACATCGGCACCGAGGAGCTGGGCCATCTGGAGATGATCGGCGCCCTGGTCCACCAGCTGACACGGAACCTGAGCGACGCACAGCTGGAGAACAGCGCCTTTGCACCGTATTTTGTGGACCACACCGTGGGCGTCTACCCCGCGGCGGCGGCCGGTTTCCCCTGGAACGCGGCCAGCATGGCGGTCAAGGGCGACCCCATCACCGATCTGACCGAGGACCTCGCCGCAGAGCAGAAGGCACGGACGACATACGACAACATCCTGCGCCTGTCCGACGATCCCGATGTCAACAATGTCATCAAATTCCTGCGTGAGCGCGAGATTGTGCACTTCCAGCGCTTTGGCGAGGCCATCACCAAGCTTCGCGATCACCTCAACCAAAAAAATGTCTACTTTATGAATCCAGCGATGGATCTGTAAGAGGATTTCCAGCCTGAAAAACCGCCGTGCAGCAGCTTTTTGCACGGCGGTTTTTGCTTTGTAAAGGTTCTGTTAAATTTGAAAACGGCCCTTGACTTAAATCCGATTTCGGACTATAATACGCTTTGCGAGTCTGAAATCGGATTTACAGGAGGGCATGGAATGGAGTTTAAGTCGGGAGAAGAATTGCGGGAGCTGAACTGCCTCTATAAAGAACTGGACGATGTTTACCACAGTATTGCACTCAAGCTGAACCTCTCAGACAGTGCCTTTACGATTCTCT
>JAHZEE010000084.1 GCA_019421975.1 Clostridiales bacterium
CATGGTGCGGAAGAACTTCTCCACCGGGTCGGAGGCCGCGCCCTTGACCCGGATGTCGAAGCGCTTCAGCTGGCGCTGAAATGCGTCGGTGCCCTCCAGGGAGGTGCCCTTGTAGTTTTCGCTGGGGTCCAGCCGCTCCAGCACCTGGGTGAAGGAGCTGCCGCCCTCATGATACCTGCCTTTTTCCAGTCTCAGATTGTCAAATGCCATTGTATGTCCCTCCTATATTTTACAGAAACAGGCCCACGGTCTGGGCCTCCGTGTCCACAGAGACAACCAGGTACTCCCGGCCGTCCTCGAGCACCTTCACGCCGCCGGAGCCGTCAGCTGCCCGTGCCCCATAGCCCACCGTGGGCGCAGCACCTGTGTAGTGCAGCTCCACATAACCGCCCTTGGTCACGCCGGCGGTGCCGAAGCGCTGCTCGGCAATGACGCCGCAGAAGGCGTCGCCCGCGGCGCACTTGTCCACCGTGCCGTTTGCGGAGATCTTGCATACGCCGCCCAGCTCTGCCGTGCCGGCTGCAGAAAAGGTCACATATTGGTCGCCAATTCCCTTAAAAGAAATACTCATCATTCTTCCTCCTCAAATTAAATCATGAATTCACTGCCGCATGCGCTGCCCGCCGGGGCAGTCTGTTCCAGCTGCGGCTGGGGCGGAAACAGCTCCGCCACCTTCTGCTGCAGCGCCTTTTGCATCTGCTCAAGCTCTTCTGCTTCCAGCCGTTCCGCCATGGTCTGCAGGGTTTTTTCCGACAGGCCCACATCCAGTACCAGTCCCAGATGTACCACCTCCTGGCGCAGCTGTGCGCAATAGCGCCGTCCCAGCTCCGCCTGCTTGCACAGCGCCTGAAATTCCTGCTGCTTTGCCTTGTCCGCCGACTTTCCAATCAGTTCGGTCAGGGTCATCCCCTCACCCCCTTTCCATGCCTTGAGCACGCCCGCGGCCGGCTGGGCCGGGACCGCCACAAAGGAGAATTCATAGGCATCCACCGGATCACACAGCACCGCAGTGCACAGCGCCTGGCCGTACTGCACGCCCTTTTCGTGCTCACAGCTGCCATAGGGCTGGCCGCAGATGGAGCAGACACTCCGGGCCATGGCGCATCCCACGCTGACCTCTTTTTTAATTCCCGCCTCGATCTGTTCGATGATGGGCAGGCTCTGGCTGCCGCGCCGCATATAGGCCCAGGCCTTAATGTAGTTGGCGCCGCCCTCCTGCTCCACCTGGGTTGCGAAAATTCTCGCCAGCTGGTTTTCCGCGCTCCACGCGTGGTCGACAATGCCGGTTTTGCCTACAAACAACTCCGCCAGCCGGGGCAGAGCCGCGGTGTCAAACCGCTCATAGTCCCGGTCGGGCTGATCGTCGCAGAGCCGGACTGAGAATACATAGACCTCCTCCGCCTCAAGGGGCGTCTTTGCAAAGCGGTTGATCTGCTCGAGCTGCGATGGATCCGGCAGCCCGGCGCTGAGCACGCTCGCCTCTTTTTTGATGTTCATATCCCTCACTCCTTTTTCTGCTGCAGCTGTTCCGCCTGGGCGCGGTACAGCGCGGACTTTGCCTCGTCTACAATATCCTGCAGGGAGATATCGTCCCAGACAATCTCCATGCCGCACCCGAACCCGTTCAGGCGCAGAAACAGGTCGCAGATGCGCTCCAGAACGGGCTGCACCGTCCGGCGCAGGGCCCAGAGCTCGCTGGTGAGCAGATCCGCCTGCTGGGCCGACATCCGCTCTGTACTCGACCAGCTGAGTCCCAGCAGAAACGGCGGCAGGCCCGTGCGCGCCACCAGCTGTTCGAGGATCTGCCGCACCGGCACCTCCGAGTCGAGGATCTGTCCATCCGCGCCGATCACATGGATGTCCACATCCCCCACGGCCACAAAGTCGCGCACCGTGCCGTTTTTACTGTCCTGCATGGCCTGGCTCCACTCCGCGGCCAGCACCTTGCTGCGCTCCGCGGCGTAGGAGCGGTCGAGCGCGTCGCCCGTGGGCCGGTAGACCACCGAATAGCGCACATTGCCCGCCCGCTCCCAGTTGACGCCGATGGTCTGATAGATCTTGAGCAGCACATCGGTCAAAAACGGCATACTCCGCAGCAGCGATACGCCGTAGGGATGCGCAGGCTCCGGGTCCAGCGGGGTAAACAGCAGCAGGTGCTGATAGGGCAGCGGCCGCATCTGGCCGTTCTCATCCTGGCCGCAGATCACAAAGTCCAGCGCCGACGGTCCCTCCTGGATCTCCAGCCGGGCCGTGTCGCCCCAGCAGACGGCCGTCAGCCGGTTCTGACAGACCACCATCTCGCCGATGGCGCAGCCGTCGGTCAGCAGGCTGTCCAGATACCCCGACAAGAAGGCGTCGATGCCCCGCTGGCCGCGGCCGCAGGGGACGGTCTGCAAAAATGCCGCCAGCTGCCGCTGGGCCTTTGGATCCGGGCACAGCACAGTAAAGCCCCCCACCAGCCGCACCAGCTTGGTGATGGCCGCGTCCAGAATGGGCAGCGCCTCGCGCATGGTGCGGTACAGATGCTGCTGATTTCCCCCCAGGGGTACATAGCCCATCAAGGAGCCAAAGGGATGGCTGGCGCCGCCCCGCAGCTGGGTGGCGCTGGCCTGCGCGGTCTGTTTCTTGGATTTCTTCATATGCTCACCTCAACCTTTCATTTCGCTCAGATACGCCCTCTGCGCGCCGGTGCGCAGACGGCAAAGCTGTCCTCCCCGCGGCCCAGAACCGTGGCCGCGAAATAGCGCATGTCGTCCATGGCGTGGTCGTGTTCCTTTTTGACCGCGTCTTGGCCCGCCCGCTCGTCCCAGACATAGAGCGTCATCTCCCGCAGACAGTCCGGGCAGGTGCTGCACAGCACCAGCTCGCCCCGCTTCAGAAGGTCCGCCGTCAGCCGGATGCCGGAGAGCACCTCGTTGACGGCCTTCTGTACACGCCAGCCCTCGCGGCGCAGCACCTCCAGGAAGCTGGCCGCCGAAGGGTCCACAATGACCGCCGTGATGGGACGGTCCCCGGCCAGACGCCGCAGCTCCAGCGCGTACTCCGCGTCGGTCTTTTGGAACCCCTCCCGGCGGGAGTCAAAGTAGTACTCCTTCACCCGGTACCACACGCCGGCCATCCGGCCCCACAGGCCGAAGGACGCGGGGTTCACCGTGCCGTAGTCGCAGGAGATGTACCACCGGTCAAAGGGCCCTCTGGGCGGCGGCGGCGCGGCGGCCGGGTCATAAAAGGCGTAGACGCGCCCCTCCGCCGCCACCCACTGGCCCAGCACAAAGCGCTGGTAAAACGCGCCGGCATAGAGCCGCTCGTACCGGCTGCGGATCCGGGCCGAGAGGGCCGGGTTGTCCGCCATGGTGAAGTGCAGATACAGTGCGTTGCGCCGCTCTGCCTGCAGGATCCACTCCTGATAAAACCAGTGCTGGGGGCCCTCCGGGTTGCAGTTGAACCAGAGCCGGCTGCCGTCCACCGAGCAGCGGGCGCAGGCCTGCTCCACAAAGCTGCGGGGCATGAGCGCCACCTCGTCGAGCAGCACCCCGGCGAAGGTGATGCCCTGGATGAGCGCGGCCGACCCCTCGTCCTTGCCTCCAAAGAGATAGAAGTCGTTGACCCGGCCTCCAAAACACACCGTGAGCCGGTTCTCTGTCCGCCGCTCTGTCACCGAAAGGCCCAGCGCCTGCAGATTCGGCACCAGCTCCGAGAGCACATTGCGCCGCAGGGCCGAGACGGTCTTGCCGCACAGGCCGAAGCGCCTGCCGTCAAAGCAGGCCATGGCCCACAGGAAGAACCCCAGCCCCATGCTGAGCGTCTTGCCCGAGCGCACCGCGCCGTCACAGATGATGGCCTCCCGGCCGTGATACCGGCTGCGGGGCATCCACCAGGTGAGTACGGTCCGCTGTTTTTCTGAAAATCCCGTGTATTGCACAGGTCTACTCTGCATCCCCTTCCTCGCAGTTCGACTCCAGCGCGCGGAAGAAGGACGCCGCCTCATTCTGCGCGCTGCCGGTCATCTGCGCCAGCTGTTCGAGCACCCGAAGCCGGTCGACCAGCTTGATCTCCACCGCGCCCTTTTCCGAGCGCTTGATCTCTGAGAGCAGCCGCAGATCCAGATGCTCCACCTCCGGCGCCGGCTCCAATACCAGCCGGACGCAGTCGTTGGCGCGGCCGAAGGCCAGTGAGATCAGTGCCTGGGTGATTTCGTCCTCCAGGCAGCCTGACGCGTGCTCCGCGCCCTCCGGCGTTGGCCGCCTGCGTTCCGTCTGCCCTTTCACCTCTGATCCTCCCCTCCTGTCCCGTGTTAAAGGAACTCGCTTTCACCCATGTGCTCCAATCCCCTGTTTGTTGCACCGCCGTGTGCAACTCAGCTGAAATTTTTTTATTTTTCACTGCCTTTTTGCCTCGTTTTTTCCCCCGGATCCCGACCTCGGAAAAAAACGGCAAAATTCGGTTGAATTTTTTCTAACTCAATGGTATAATGAAACAAGTTCATGCGGGTATAGTTCATCGGTAGAACGCGACCTTCCCAAGGTCGATAGGAGGGTTCGACTCCCTTTACCCGCTCCAGTCCGAAGAAAACCCTGCCTGGCAACCAGTTCGCCTTGGGGCGAGCGTATGCCGGGCAGGGTTTTTCTGTGCGTCCGCTCCATCTGCCGCATACCGGGCGCGCGGCCGGGCCGCGCTCTGTATGACGGATGAGAGATTGGCATAAACTGAACCAAATGAAGCTGGACGCCGGACAAAATATACCTTAAAATAAAAAGAACCAAACCAGAAAGGTGGGATTCCCATACTGACAATCGAAGATCTCAAGCAAAACGAAAAAATCAGGACCTATATCTCCAAGGCGGACGACTCGCTGACAGCCCTCGGCTTCACAGAGCACAGCTTCGCCCATGTCACCAATGTGGCGGAGAACGCCAAATATGTCCTGCAGACGCTGGGCTATCCCCAGCACGAAATTGAACTGGTCCAGGTGGCCGCCTATCTGCACGATATCGGCAACCTCGTCAACCGGGTGGACCACTCCCAGTCCGGCGCCGTCATGGCCTTCCGGATTTTGGAGGAGCTGGGCATGGACCCGGCGGACATCGCCACCGTGGTCTCCGCCATCGGCAACCACGACGAGGGCACCGGCGTGCCGGTCAACGCCGTGGCCGCCGCGCTCATTTTGGCCGACAAGTCCGATGTGCGCCGCAGCCGCGTGCGCAACACCGACATCGCCACCTTTGATATCCATGACCGGGTCAATTACTCCGTCCGCAAGTCTCTGCTCAAGATCAACGAGGAGCATACCATCATCAAGCTGAAGCTGACCGTCGACACCCACTACAGCTCCGTGATGGACTACTTTGAAATGTTTCTGGGCCGCATGACCATGTGCCGCCGGGCGGCGGAGTCGCTGGGGCTGCAGTTCAAGCTGATCATCAACGAGCAGCCGCTCATGTAAAGAAAAAGCCCCCCGGTACAATAAACATACGCCAATCATCCAGGGGCAGTTACACGGCGAGATAGATAAAATGGCGGAGATCCTGAAAAGGTATCTCTGCCATTTTCAATTCCGTGATTCGATTATGTGGGTATGACCCCACCCGGCAGACCAGATAAGCCTGATTTGAGAATTGCCCGGATTCTGCAGTCAGCAAAATCCGGGCTTATTTTATAGAAAGATCTTCATAATATGCCGCCATCCGGTACAATAGCGGTATTTGAATCACGGGAGGGCACCGCCATGAAACAACAATTCAGGACCTTGACAGAGGGCCACATCCGCCGCTATGCCCTATATCTACAGGAGCAGGAGCGCAGCGCCGCAACTATCCGGAAGTATCTCCGCGACCTGACCGCTTTACAGTACTGGCTGAAGGGTGCGCCGCTGACCAAATGTGCGCTGATTGGTTGGAAAGAGATGCTGGTTGCGGCCCATGCCCCGGCCACAGTCAACTCCATGCTTGCCGCGGTCAACAGCTTTCTGGCCTTTATGGGCTGGCGGGAGCTGCGCGTCCGTCCGCTCAGAATCCAGAGAGCACTGTTCCGGGACGCAGAAAAAGAGCTGACCCGCACCGAGTATGCCCGGCTGGTGAGGGCGGCGGGCCGATTGGGCAATGAACGGCTCTGCCTGGTGCTTCAGACACTCTGCGCAACGGGAATTCGGGTGAGCGAACTGCGGTTTATCACGGCTGCGGCAGTGGAAACCGGCCGGACAGAGGTGGTGAATAAGGGCAAGCGGCGGACGGTATTTCTGCCGGACCAGCTGCGCAAACTGCTGCGGAAGTACCTTCGGAGACAAAAAAAGACCGCCGGGGCGGTCTTTACCACCCGAACGGGAAATCCCCTGGACAGGAGCAATATCTGGCGGGACATGAAGGCGCTGTGTGAAGCGGCGGGGGTGGCGTCGGGAAAGGTGTTTCCGCACAATCTGCGGCACCTGTTCGCCAGGACCTACTACAGTCTGGAAAAAGACCTGTCCCGGTTGGCGGACATTTTGGGCCATTCCAGCGTGGCGACTACCCGCCTCTATACTGCAGAGAGCGGCCGGATCCATGCCCGCCAGATGACGCGCGTGGGGCTGCTTCTCACTACATAATTTCCGTTCTGTGGTAGTCTTGTGGAGATAAGGCTGTGAATGATATTGAAAATTATACATAGAAAGCAAGGAAAAGACAAGCCTTTTCCCTTGACTGCATGAGAAGAAGGCAGGACAAACAAATTTTTTTGCCCTGCCGGACTGTGCGCACTCTTTTTAAGAAAACCTCATCGAATCCGACAGAAATGGAGGTCCTTTTTCACCATGTATCCCTCTGGCCTGACTACAGAACGGAAAGAATGTTGTTGATTCCCGCGAAGGGGCCAAAGGAGGAGGCGCGGAAGCCGGATGCACGAAAAGATACAGGCGCATTTGACGCCGCAGGAGTACAATTTAATCCTGGAAAACAGCTGTGCAGATCTGTTTGCCACGGACGGGCGGGGCCGGATTATCTACGCGAATGACGACTCGGTCCGGGTCCTTGGATGTCCGCTGGAGAAACTGCTGACCATGGGCACCTATTTCAACAAGGCCGGACAAGAGGTGGCCTGCGTCAGCACGCCGATCTTTGATGAGAGCGGCCGCCTCTGCATGGTGGTGACCTACAGCCGCCGGCTGGATATTCTGGAGACTTTTCAAAAGGCGTTGCAGCAGGAGAAGGAAAAATTAAAAGGCTACCAGGCGGCTATGGCGATGATCGACCACTATGGCGGAGAACAAATCGTGGCGAATGCCCCGGCAACGCGGCGGATTTTTGCCATGCTCGAAACAT
>JAHZEE010000085.1 GCA_019421975.1 Clostridiales bacterium
GGACAGGCCCTCTATGACGATCACGCGGAATTTTGCCTGCCCGTCCTCCTCCCGCTGCATTCATCCCCGGGACTCCCGCGCCATGAGCATCCGGGAGGGTGCCAGGCTGCAGAGCTTTCCGGACAGCTACCGGTTTTACGGTTCTGACTCAATGCGCCGGCTGGAGATTGGAAATGCCGTTCCGCCGCTGCTCTCCATGGCGGTAGCCCGACAGGTGGCGAACCTGTTTGAAGCGGATTAAACCCCTGTACCATGTCTGGTACAGGGGCTTTTTTACAGCGTCTGCGGGTCTGCGCCGTGATATTTTTGGTACAGACGCGTATAGATCTCCCGCTGCACCTGGCTGGAGCAGCTGTCGATGACCTTGGGGTTTGCAACCTTGATGACCCGCCCCTTCTTGTCATAGACCCAGTAGTTGAGATCCGGCCGGTTGCAGATCTCGCACTGGGGGATGATGTTGTCGGCACGCATCGGCTTGGTGGGATCCATGTGGCCCTTTTGCAGATGGACGATCCGGGTGGGCCAGTACCGGTGCGGCTCTCCCTCCCGGCAGCCGCAGCAGGCACAGCGGTTGTCATATTGCCGCTTGAGCGCAGTCCAGCCGTCCTCGTCCAGATCCGTTGTACGGCGCGCTGCTGTGAAACCGGGGTATGGGCGCTCCAGAGTCTGAAGCAGATATTCACCTGGGCGGAGCGCAGTGGAGGTGGTATCGTTTCGGGTGCCGGAGAGAATAAACCATCCCTTCTGTGCGCCCAGATGCCTTGCCTGCTGCACATCCAGCACAGAGGGGTCATATTGGCGGATAAAGGCGGTCAGCTCCTCCTTGGTGACGACGCGGGTATGGGGGTAGCCGTAGGAAAGATAGACCAGGGTGAGGGCGTCTTTTGTATACGCATTGCCGCGGCGCAAACTGGGCAGGCGGACGCCCTCCTTGGCGAGATAGCGCTTGTGATAGAGGCAGATCTGGTCGTAGAGCGCGTGGATCTGCTGATCGGACAGCTGAATCATGTGCTCACCTCGCTTCTGCCGGGGCGTGGGAGGCAGGGCCCCGGACCAGATCGATCATGGCCTGCATCTGCGGCGTAATCCACTTGTCACGGTGGCAGAACATCTGACGCCACATGCAGATGGACGGATCGCAGACCGGCAGCCGCACCAGCGTGCCGTCCAGCAGATACTCCTGCACCAGATACTCCGGCAAAAAGGAGATGCCGATGTCGCTGCGCAGAAGCTGGCAGATCAGGTTGGTGTTGCCCACCTCCAGAAACGGATGCAGCTCCATGCCGCGCATGGACAGCCGCTCGGTGAGCGCGTCCCGATAGCTCATGCCGCGCTCGGTCAGAATCAGCTCCTGCTGCAGAACCTCCTCCATGCTGACGCGCGCTTGGCCCGCCAGCGGATGGCGGGGCGAGCAGACAAAACAGATCGGCTCCTCCGCCTCCAGCAGCTTTACAAATTCAGGCTGAAAGATCCGGCGGTCCAGCGTGTAGATGAAGTCCACCTCATTGTGCTGCAGCATCCAGAACATCTCCTCTGTCCCGGCCGGCCGCACGAAAAGCTCCACCTGGGGGTGCTGCAGATGATAGGCCTGAAGGATTTTGGGAAAAAAGGTGGTGCACAGGGAGTCGGCTGTGGCGATGCGCAGATCCCCGGAGAGGGTCTGCGGCATCTGGATTGCAGTCCGCGCCTCCTCTGAGATCTGCACCAGCTGCCGCGCGTAGGTGGCAAAGGTCTGCCCCTCCTGTGTCAGCCGGACAGTCTTGTTGATACGGTCAAAGAGCTGGACCTGCAGCTCCTTTTCCAGCTGCTGTACATGGATTGTCACTGTGGACTGGGAGTACCCCAGCTGGGCAGCCGCCTTGGAAAAACTGTGCAGTTCGGCAACCTTTAGAAATGTCTGAATGGTACGAAGTTCCAATTGGGAGACCTCCAATCAAATCGGAATTGTGCGGAACAAACGATTTTTCAGTTCCTATTAAAAAATCGAAATGATAGAATCAAGATAAATGAATAAATGGGTTTACGCTCAAAAAAGATCGTGATAAAATGAAATCTGTCGAGTAAAACCGCGCAGATTGGCGCAATAGGAGGAACTATGGAACGATATTTCCAGAAAGAGATTGAGACGATGCCGCTGGAGCGGATGCGGCAGCTGCAGAGTGAGCGGCTGGTGGAGCAGGTGCGGCATGTCTATGACCATGTGGCATTCTACCGAAAGAGAATGGACGCATCTGGCGTCAAGCCGGAGCAGATTCACGGCATTGAGGATCTGCACAAGCTGCCGTTTATTGAGAAGGACGACCTGCGCGACCAGTATCCGTACGGCTTGCTGGGCGCGCCGCTGGAGGACTGCGTGCGGATTCAGTCCACCTCCGGCACAACCGGCCGCCGGGTGGTGGCCTTCTACACCAAGGAGGACATCGCGCTCTGGGAGGACTGCTGTGCCCGCGCGATTGTGGCGGCCGGCGGAACCCGCAGCGATGTGGTCCATGTGAGCTATGGCTACGGCCTTTTCACCGGCGGTCCGGGCCTGAACGGCGGTTCCCATCGGGTGGGCAGCCTGACGCTCCCCATGTCCTCTGGAAACACCGAGCGGCAGATCCAGTTTATGATCGATCTGCAGTCCACCATTCTCTGCTGCACGCCGTCCTATGCGGCCTATCTGGGCGAGACCATCCAGGAACGGGGCCTGCAGGACCAGATCAAGCTCAAGGCCGGTATTTTTGGCGCAGAGGCCTGGACAGAGGAGATGCGGCAGAGCATTCAGAGAAGCCTCGGCATCCGGGCATACGACATCTATGGCCTGACAGAGATTGCAGGTCCGGGCGTGGCCTTTGAGTGTGAAGCGCAGCAAGGTATGCACATCAACGAGGACCACTTTGTGGCGGAAATTGTCGACCCCGATACGGGGGAGGTACTGCCGGAAGGGGAGAAGGGAGAGCTGGTGTTCACCTGCCTGACCAAAAAGGCGTTTCCGCTGATGCGCTACCGGACGCGGGATATCTGCATCCTGCACCGGGAGAAATGCGCCTGCGGCCGGACGCTCATCAAGATGACAAAACCGCTCGGCCGCCGCGATGACATGCTGATCGTCAAGGGCGTCAATGTGTTTCCGTCTCAGATCGAGACCGTCATCCTGAACCAGGGCTTTGAGCCGAATTACCAGATCGAAGTGGATCGGGTCAATAATAATGATATCATCGATGTCAATCTGGAGCTTCTGCCCACCATGGCGGAGCTGACGCCGGAGCAGATCCTGGCGCGGGAGAAAAAGCTGGTGGCGGGTCTGAAATCCATGCTGGGGATCCTGGTCAATGTACATCTGGTTCCGCCGAAGAGCATCGCCCGCAGCGAGGGAAAAGCGGTCCGGGTGGTGGACAAACGGAATTTGTATCGTTAAAATAGAGGCGGAGGCGACAGCTTCCGCCTTTTTAATCTGGTGTATGGAAAGGAGCGATGACATGCTGGCAACCACACTTTGCTATATTGAGCACAACGGCTGCTATCTGATGCTGCACCGCGTCTCAAAGGCCAACGATCCCAACCAGGACAAGTGGATCGGTGTGGGCGGAAAATTTGAGGAGGGGGAGAGCCCGGAGGAGTGTGTCCTGCGGGAGGCCAAGGAGGAGACTGGCCTGACACTGACAGAATTCCAGTATCGCGGCGTGGTCACCTTTGTCTGTCCGCCCTGGGAGTCGGAGCATATGCATCTGTTCACGGCGACCGGCTTTACCGGAACGCTGACCGACTGCGATGAGGGGATCCTGGAATGGGTCCCCATTGAGAGGCTCCCGGAGCTGCCGCTCTGGCAGGGAGATCACATTTTCCATCGCCTGCTGCGGGAAAATGCGCCGTTCTTCTCCCTCAAGCTGGTCTACGACCAGGGCAGGCTCCAGCGGGCCGTCCTCAATGGAACCCCTCTGGACCTATAGCTCCCGGTACATGCCGACCGCGTCGTCCTTACGGACGCTCTCTGTCACCTGCAGTACCTCGATGCGCAGGGCCTTTTGGCCGAACCGAATCTCAATCTGATCGCCGACCTTGACCTCGTAGGAGGCCTTGGCCGGCCGGCCGTTGACGGTGACGCGGTCATTGTCGCAGGCCTCGTTGGCCACGGTGCGGCGCTTGATCAGGCGGGAGACCTTGAGATACTTATCCAAACGCATAGACTCACTCCTTTTTGAGTAATGGAAGACGGCGGACGCCTCGCGTCCGCCGTCTTAACTTTGGGGATGGTTATTTTTACTTTGCGACAGCATCCTTCAGCGCCTTGCCGGCCTTGAAAACCGGGGCCTTGGAAGCGGGAATCTGAATGACCTCTTTGGTCTTGGGGTTGCGGCCGGTGCGGGCATCACGGGATTTGACATCAAAAACACCAAAGCCGACCAGTTGCACCTTATCGCCGGCGACAAGCGCCTCCTCAACGGCCTCCAGAATGGCGCCCAGTGCCTTTTCTGTGTCCTTCTTAGAGATGCCAGCCTTTTCAGCGGCAACAGCAATCAATTCGGTCTTGTTCATGATAGTAGTTCCTCCTGTGTATGTTTACAAATTTTTAAGCGTTGTTCTGTGTCCAGAGTTTGCCCAATTTGGAAGCACTTAATTCTTCCAGCGGGGTACAAGAATCCTGGGCATCTGCTTCCACAGCGGCAAAGCGCTGAATGAAGTCGTCACAAGTTTGGTTCAAGGCGGCCTCCGGATCCACACCGGCCTGCCGGCTGATTGCCACTGCAGCAAAGAGCAGCTGGCCGATTGCATCAGCAGAAGCAGCGGGCTGCGCCTGCAGAGAGGCGGCAGCTGCCTGGATCTGTGCCAGTGCCTGGCCCGGCGCCGGTATACCGGCCTGGGCGGCCTTCTTTTGCAGCTTCTCTGCCCGCCAGAGTGCCGGCAGCGCACGGCAGACCGACTGGAGCACCTCCGTCTGGGTCTGCTGGCCCTTCTCGGCCCGCTTGAGGGCGTCCCAATTGGTGAGCACCTGCTCCGTCCCATCGACCTCGGTGCTGCCAAAGACATGGGGGTGCCGATAAATCAGCTTTTTGCAGATCCCGTCTGTCACATCGTCCAGTGTGAACCGGCCGCGGTCCTGCTCGATGTCTGCATGGAAGAGCACCTGGAGCAACACATCTCCCAGCTCCTCACACAAAAGCGCGGCGTCGTCCAGGTCGATGGCCTCGCAGGCCTCATAGGTCTCCTCCAGAAAATTACGGCGAATCGACTGGTGGGTCTGTACCTGATCCCAGGGGCACCCGCCCGGTGCGCGGAGCAGATGGACAATGCGCGTCAGGTCGTGAAAGTCATAACGATCTTTCAAAATAAAATCTACCATATTTTTTGATCCTTAGCAACCATAATTTCGCTGAAATCAGCGGATTTTCAGCAGTTTTGCAATTTTTTCACCCTTGGGAAGCAGCATGCAGTCGTCCAGCGTAATAATTCGCAGCAGCAATACGCTTATTCCGTATACCAGCACGGCGATGACGATGGCGCCCAGACAGCACAGATCCTGCGAGGAGATCACAAGCGAGAGCAGATCGTAGGACAGGTAGGCCGAGGCTGCCATGACGACGGTGGCGATCAGCGGCTTGACCATGGTGGTGAGCACCCGCGGCCGGCGCGTCATCATGCGGCGCATGGAGACCAGATTCAAAATCGTGATGGTGATATAGCAGACCAGGGTGCCAATGGGTGCGCCGGTGATGTTGATGGCCGGCTGCCCCACCAGCAGATAGTTGATCACAACCTTGACCAGACCGCCGATGAGCATGTTGATGACAGGCGTTTTGACATTGCCGTGGGCCTGCATGACGGCGTTGGTGAGCAGGACCAGGCAATTGAAGATGACGCAGATGCCGAGAATGGACATCAAGGGGGCGCCGGCAGCCAAAGTGTCGCCGGAGTAGCGGTAGAGCAGCTGCAGGATCGGCCCGGAGAGCACCGCAAGACCCGCGCCGCAGGGCAGGGCCAGCAGGCTCATGATGCGGATGGAGGACTCCTCCACCTTGAGCGCGCCGGTGCGGTTTTTCATAGTCAGGTGGGCTGTGATGGCGGGGATGACACTGACTGTGATGGGTACCACAAAGGCCGAGGGCATGTTGAACAGCGTCTGGCAGGCGCCGTAGATGCCGCGGAGCGTCTCTGCGGCGTCCTGGGAGAAGCCCGCCGCGTTTTTGAGCTGTCCCAGCACGATTTTGGAGTCGATCAAATTGATGATCTGCAGGCCGGCAGAGCCGATGGTGATGGGCACTGCAATGGCCAGAAGGCTCTTCATGGACTGGGCCATGCTCTGCGTCGGCGCATCGCTCTGGGAGCTCAGTTGCGCGCTGGCCTTGCGGTGCTGCACGGACAGATAGGCCGCGGAGAAGATGGTGCCGGAGGTGACGCCCAGGATGGCGCCTGCGGCCGCAACATTGATGCCATAGCCCATCTTCAGCAGGAACCAGGCCACGCCGAGCCCCAGAAACAGCTTGCACAGCGCTTCAATGACCTGACTGACTGCGGTGGGGGTCATGTAGCTCTGGCCCTGGAAGAAGCCGCGGAACGAGGAGATCAGACAGATAAACAAAACTGCGGGCGACAGCGCCAGCATGCAGACCCAGGCGTCCGGCGCCTCCATAAAGACCGCCAGCTGCTTGGCAAAGAGCAGCATACCGAGACTGCCGATGATGCCGATGGTCAAAAAGATATAGAGCGAGGCCCGGTAAATCCGCCGGATCTGGGCGTTGCTGCCCAGCGTCTGCGCCTGGGAAATCAGGCGCGACATGGCCACCGGGAGGCCGGCTGTGGAGATGGTGAGCATGACCGAGTAGATGTCATAGGCGGTCAAAAAATAGGTGTAGCCCTGATTGCCGACGATCCAGACCAGCGGGATCTTGTAGCAGAAGCCGATCAGCTTGACAATAAAGGTGGCCAGGGCGAGAATGGCTGCGCCATGCAGGAAGCTCTGTTTTTGAATTGGTCTTTGCGACAATAGAATCAGCCCTTCTTTTCAGAATCGCGCCCGCCCGCATCAGAGAACACATGGGGCATGGTGTATTCGGTCAGCTCCCGGACGACACCGGGAAGATCGATGGTGGGATAGGTCCCGGCGGAGTAGAGAATGTTACCGCGTACCATGGTCATGACCACATCGTGACCGGACGCGGCATAGACCAGATGGGAAATCACATTGTGGCAGGGGATGAGGTGGGGCTGGGTGAAGTCCAGTA
>JAHZEE010000086.1 GCA_019421975.1 Clostridiales bacterium
ATTTGAACCTACGACCTTCGGGTTATGAGCCCGACGAGCTACCGAGCTGCTCCACGCCGCGATAGGATTGCTCCTCAGAGCTTATTTATATTAGCACAGTGTTTAGAAGTTGTCAAGGCCTTTCCTGTGCACATTTTGTGGGGCATCCAAAAATTCCCACCGAAAAAATTCTAAATTTTTGTCGAAGAACCATGATTTCCGTCGAAAGCTGTGATATACTTATCCTAAATCTGTAGTTTGGGAGGAATCCCTGTGAAGCCCTATCACGGCATCTATCTCTACACCGATCTGGACGGCACGCTGCTGCAAGACGACAAGACCGTCTCCGACGCGGACTACGCCGCACTGTGCCGGTTTATAGACGGCGGCGGAAACTTCGGAATTGCAACCGGGCGGCCGCTGCCCCACATTGCCCGTTTTCGGGACCGCCTGCCGATCACCGCGCCCTGTGTGCTGTGCAACGGCGCCGCGGTCTATGATTTTTCCCAGGAGCAGTATCTGCGCCTGTTCCCGCTGGACAAGGACCTGGCCTGCCAGACCATTCATCAGGTGGAGGCGCTTTTGCCGGACATCAGCGTCCAGATCTTCACCGAGCAGACCATCTATATGGTAAACCCCCACCAGCGCGACGACCTGTACATCATCTGGGACAATCTGCCGCGGGTCCACCTGCTGCCGGAGCAGATCGAGGTGCCCTTCTGGAAGATTCTGTTCTGCCACCGCGGTCAGGTGCTCGACGAGACGGTTCCCAGACTGCACCTGGCGCCCACGCTGGTCACCTACCGCTCGGAGGAGACCTATTTTGAGGTTCTGGCCCAGGCCAAGGGCGGCGCACTGGAGTCGCTGCGTCCCAGCCTGCCCGGCTGCCACACCCTGCTCACCATCGGCGACTATGAAAACGATCTCTCCCTGCTGGCCGCAGGCGATGTGTGCGCCGCACCCGCCAACGCCCTGCCCTGTGTCAGGCAGGCCGCCGACATGCAGGTCCCCGACAACAACCACCACGCTGTTGCAGCCTTCCTGCAGCAGGCGGTGTTCTCCCGGTATGAAAGCTCTGAGAAAGGACGAGAAGCATGAACTGTCCCAACTGCAACCATCCCATGGAAGACGACGCGTTTTTCTGCAAGAA
Organism: Clostridiales bacterium; assembly: GCA_019421975.1. Classification (GTDB taxonomy): domain Bacteria; phylum Bacillota; class Clostridia; order Oscillospirales; family Oscillospiraceae; genus CAKTFW01. The sequence continues at coordinate 1,130 of JAHZEE010000086.1, forward strand.
CTGCGGCGCATGGATCATCCAGTCCGACGGCCCTGCGGCGGAGGAAGCGCCGGCGCGCAAGGCGCCGCGAAAGCCCTCCAAGCGCAGAGTACGCCGCCGCAATACGATGATCGCCTGCCTGATGCTGGTATTGGTCCTGGCCGTTTTGGCAGTCTATTTTTTGGCGGTGGCGCCAATGCTGAACGGTGAAAACGGCACCCAGACGCCGGATCCTGTCCAGACGGAGCCGGTGGATCCGTCCCCCGATTCTCAGGACCCCGTGCTGCCGGGCGGCGACGATGCCGCCTCCCAGCCCGAGACGCCGGAAACACCGGACGACACTGCGCCCCCGGAGGACAACACGCCGTCGGAGGATCCGACGCCGGACGACACCACCGAGACCCCGCCCGCCGCAGAGAGCGCTTACCTGCTGCCCAGTGACAGCCGCCTGATCACAGAGGCGGACCTGGCGGGAATGGATCAGCAGCAGGTCGCGCTGGCCCGCAACGAGATCTATGCGCGCCACGGCCGAACCTTCCGCAACGAGACCTACCAGAATTATTTCGACAGCCAGGACTGGTACACCCCGGATCCCAACTACTCCGATGACACAGTCAGCCTGTCGGAGACGGAAAAGGCCAACGCCCAGTTCATTCTGGCCTACGAACAGGCGAAGGGCTGGCAGTAATCTCAAGTCCCCTTTCCGCGGAAAGGGGACTTTTTCTTTACACCAAAAGCCGGGTATCCTATAATCTGATCTGGAACCAGATCTGCTTTTCAGCATTTTGACAGAGCCAGGTGATATTATGTTAACTTATGATCTGCGCAGCCAGGGACGCGTTCCGCTCTACGAGGCGCTCTGCCGCTGCATCCGCGCCGACATCTGGTCCGGCCGGCTCTCCCCCGGCACACAGCTTCCCTCCCGCCGGGCGCTGGCACAGCATCTGGGCATCAGCGTGGTCACAGTGGACTCGGCCTATGCCCAGCTGGTGGATGAGGGCTGTCTGCTCGCCCAGCCCAGGCGCGGCTATTTTGTGGCGGCCGCCGGCGCGGTCCCGCCGGCAGCTTCCGCCGCAGCGCCGGCGGTCCCGCCGGCGCCTGCGGCCACCTATCGCGTGGACTTCACCTCCAACCACCTGCAGGCGGCGCAGTTTCCCTTTTCCGTCTGGGCCAGGCTGACCCGGTCGGAGATCGCTGCGCGGGGTGCAGCGCTGCTGCAGCCAGTGCCCTACAACGGCGTGCCGGAGCTGCGGCAGGCCATCGCGGACCACCTGCTCCAGTTCCGTGGGCTGCGGACTGATCCCGGCTGCATTGTGGTGGGCGCCGGCACAGAGTATCTCTACCACATGCTCATTCAGTTTCTCGGCCGGGACCGAACATATGCGGTGGAAGATCCCGGCTATGGAAAGATCGCACAGATCTACCAGATGAACGGCGCCCCCTTCTGCTATGTGGGGATGGACCGCCAGGGAATCGATCTGACACAGCTGGAGCGGTCCGGCGCCTCTGTGGTCCACATCTCGCCCTCTCACCACTTCCCCACCGGCACCGTGACCAGTCTGCCCCGGCGGCAGGCCCTGCTGCGCTGGAGCCAGGCCGCGCCGGACCGGCTGATTCTGGAGGATGACTACGACAGCGAGTTCCGCTTCACCGGCAGGCCCATCCCCCCGCTCCAGAGCCTGGATGGGGGCGGCCGGACCATCTATCTCAACACCTTTTCCAAGACCATCTCTCCGGCGTTTCGGATCAGCTATCTGGTGCTCCCGCCCAGGCTGGTGGCGGACTATGCGCAGCGGATGGCCTTCTACTCCACCACCGTCCCGGCGCTGGAGCAGTATGTCCTGGCCCGGTTTTTGCAGGGCGGCTACTTTGCCCGGCACCTGGGGCGAATGAAGCGGTTCTACCGGGCGCGGCGCGACGAGATTCTCACCGCGATCCGGCAGAGCCCGCTGGCCGGGCGGGTAGAGGTGCTGGAGGCAGACGCCGGCCTGCACCTGCTTTTGCGGCTGAAAACCGACCGGCCAGACGCTGCGCTCCAGCAGGCTGCAGCAGCGCAGGGGATCCGCCTGCAGTTTCTCTCCGCCTACTGCCATCGGCCCCAGCCGGAAAATGAGCACTGCATTCTGCTCAACTATTCAGGTGTGGAACCGGCGCAGCTTCCAGGTGCGCTGGAACAGCTCGCTGCGCTCTGCTGAAATGGCCCGCAGCGCCAATAAAAAGCCGCACACTTCTTCTGTGTGCGGCTTACTCTGTTTTGTTGTTCAGTGCCTTTGCCATATCCAGAATCACCCTTTTTTGATCCGGCGTCAATGTGATCCATTGGCTGACCAGCTCGCTGACTTCCGGCGTCATCTCCAGCATCTCACCCTCTGCGAAAAACTGGGAAAGCGTAATCCCAAAGCCCCTGCAGATGGCCTCCAGGGTGGAGACAGACGGGGTTGTATTTCTGCGAAAGATATTTGCAATGGTGGACTCCGACAGGCCGCACTCTTTGGCGAGCCGATACTCAGTCCATCCGCGCTCATCTGTCAGCTGACGAAGCTTCATATGTAAATCCAAAATATCACCACTCTTTTGTAAGAATTTTACCGTTTGAATGGGATATTTTATACATCCTACTTGTAATAGAATTACCGTTATATTAAACTATAAGGGACATCTGATACCAGGTGTCTTATGACAGTGATCCAGTTGTTTCGGGAAAACAGAAACAGCATGACGGCGCTATGGGGACGATACTCTGCGATCGCTTTACAGTGTGCTCAAGCGGCAGTATATGCAGGGCTGTATGAGAAAACGGGGCCGGCATCCGGTGGCTTGAGCGTCCTTGGTGACAGCGTTTTAAATAGCAAGGCCCACCTGCGTTTGGATACAGGTGGGCCTTGCTCTCGTTTGGGCGATCGCGCCACCTCTCAGACGGCTTCGCCGCCAGCTCCCCTCAAGGGGAGCCTTGAGAGGCGGAGCCGCTGTAAGCGGGCGCAATCCTCTGTCTTTTAGTTGTGATCCACGCGGGCCATGTGGGCCACCAGGTCCAGCGTCTTGCTGGTATAGCCCGCCTCATTGTCGTACCAGGCTACCAGCTTGACAAACCGGTCGGTCAGCGCAATGCCGGCCTTGGCGTCGAAGATACAGGTACATGTTTCACCCAGGAAGTCGGAGGAGACCACATCGTCTTCTGTATAGAGCATGATCCCCTTCATGGGTCCATCGCAGGCAGCACGGACTGCCGCACAGATTTCATCGTAGCCCGCCGGCTTCTCCAGCTGGACCGTCAGGTCCACAACCGACACATCCAGCGTCGGGACGCGGAAGGACATGCCGGTCAGCTTGCCGTTGAGCGCCGGAATCACCTTGCCCACCGCCTTGGCCGCGCCTGTGCTGGAGGGAATGATATTGCCGGAGGCCGCGCGCCCGCCGCGCCAGTCCTTCCGGGAGGTGCCGTCCACCGTCTTTTGAGAGGCCGTGATGGAGTGCACGGTGGTCATGAGGCCCGAGGCAATGCCAAAGCTCTCGTGGATGACCTTGGCCAGCGGCGCCAGGCAGTTGGTGGTACATGACGCATTGGAGACCACCTGCATGTCCTTGGTATATCCCTGTTCATTGACGCCCATCACAAACATCGGCGTGTCGTCCTTGGCCGGCGCCGAGATGACGACCTTCCTGGCCCCGCCCTGGAAATGGCCGGCGCATTGATCCGCCGTGGTGAACTTGCCCGTGGACTCGATGATATACTCCGCCCCAGACTGAGCCCAGTTGATCTGTTCGGGCTCCTTCTCCGTGTAGACCAGGATCTCCTTGCCGCAGACGATCAGCGAATGATCCGTGTAGCGAATTTCGCCTGGGAACCGGCCGTGACAGCTGTCGTACTTCAGCTTATAGGCCATGTAGTCGGGTGAAACCGTGTTGTTGATCGCCACAATCTCCACATCGTCGCGATAGGCCGCCTCCCGCACGGCGAGCCGCCCAATCCGTCCAAATCCATTGATTCCAATTTTCGCTGCCATAAGCTTTCTCTCCTTTTCAAAGCGCCGACTCAGTAGTCCAACTTATCGTATTTTTTTAACGATTAAACATTCTTTTCAAACAAATTATTTCTGCTTATTCTATTATATATAATCTTTCTATTTTTTGAAAGTCTGTTTTCCAGTTTTTACGAGATGGCCCTTGCAATTTGTGAATTCGGATGAATCACTGCTCAGTCTGCGTCCTGTTCTGGAATACCTAACCCAACCTGTCTTATTGGTGAAAGACGGGGTCATACTTTACCGTAACTCCGCAGCGGTGGTTCTGGAGGTGGAGCCCGGCAGCTCTATTTTTCAGCTGCTCGGCGCCACGGCCGATTTTTACCGTGAATATGACGGAACCGGTATGCTCTCCTTGACCTTTGACCACGGTGCAATGACAATGGAGGCCTCGATCCACCGGCATGACGGGATTGATCTGTTCGCCATCACAGCGCTGCCGCCTGAGGCGCCGAGCCTGGGCACACTGTCTGTGGTCGCACAGACGCTGCGCGGCCCTGTCTCGTCGCTGTTCAGCACAGCTGCCGTCCTGTTCCCCTATCTGGAGGAGCTGGAGAATATGAAGGTGCAGCCCCAGACCGCCATGCTCAACCGCAGCTTCTATCAGCTGCTGCGCCTGACCAGCAACCTCACGGATGCCTCGCGGTTCCTCTCCGGCGACGCGGTTCTCTTCCGGGAATCGACGGAACTGGGGCAGTTCTTCTGCCGGATCTATGAGCACAGCGCGCCTTTGTGCCAGGCGGCGGGCATCACGCTGCATTTCTCCTGTCCCCACCTGAGCAAGGTGGCATCCATCGACCAGCAGAAGGTCGAGCGGGCCGTTTTGAATCTGATCTCCAACGCGCTGAAGTTCACGCCGTCCGGCGGCGAAATTGAGCTGCATGTGGAGTGGACCAGCTCCAGCGTGCTGATCCGTGTCAGCGACAACGGCGAGGGTATGCCTCCGGAGATCGTCGCCACGGTCTTCAACCGCTATATCCACCGTGACACCCTGGGCGATCCGCGGTGGGGCATCGGGCTGGGACTTCCCATCGTGCGCCATGTGGCGCAGCTGCACGGCGGGACCGTCATCATGAGTTCCCGCCCGCAGGCCGGCACCTGCGTCACCATGTCGCTGGCGCTGACACAGCCCGCCAAGGAAAAGGAGGAGACCACCGTCAACTCTCCCATTCTCAACTTCGACTACGCCGGCGGATTCAACCACACGCTGGTGGAACTGGCAGACGCCATTCCCGCCTCGGCGTTTGACTCTGTCAATGTCAACTGAACCTGTGCGCGGTCCCAATGGGCATTGGGACCGCGCTTTGTATGGATTTACAGCATATTTTGCGCGTCTTTGCTATATACAAACCAACCTGGATTTGTTATAATGGAAAAAAAGTGATGGTAGGAGTGTGACATATGGCCGGTTCGTCCGCCGTGATCTTCGTCCCTGACGAAACTTCCAAGACAGGGCTCTCTTCCCCCCTCATGCTATACCCGTTGATGGGTTCTCCGCTGCTTTCCTGGCTGGTCCACTCGTTGGAGCAGGCCGGAATGGAGCGTTTCTTTTTGGTCTGCCACGAGCGGTACCGGGACGCCGCCCTGGCCTGCTTTCCGGACCCGGCACAGGTCTCCCTCTCCCAGTCGCAGGACGCGCCGGATCTGCTGCATGTGTTTCTGTCCACCGCCGAGGAGCGGGAGGACTCGGTCATGGTGGTCACAGGCCCGGCGGTGTTTCTCACCCCGCAGCAGGCCGCGCGCCACCGCCTGCCGGGCGGAAGCCTTGCCAGCTGCGTGTGCGATGTGGGCCGCGAGCAGCTGATGGCCGCGCTCGACGACAGCTTCAGCTTCCCCGCTTTCTTGCAGCAGTATGGCAGGGCCTATACCGACGCCGACGGGGTGTTTACCGTCTCCAGCCTGGAGGAGCTCTATGACTGGCAGCCGGTTCTGCAGCGCCAGCAGATGGCGGAGCTTGCCGCCAGGGGCGTGAGGATCTGGGACTTCCAGAACTGCTACATCAGCCCGCTCACCTCTGTCGGCCCCGGCACCGAGCTGCGCCCCGGCACCGTCACCCG
>JAHZEE010000087.1:0-3710 GCA_019421975.1 Clostridiales bacterium
GGCCGGGCGCGGCCTCCGGATGGAACTGCACCGTAAAGACCCGCCCATTTTTGTAGCGCAGGCCCTCCACCGTGCCGTCGTTCACATTGACATGGCTGACCTCCGCCACCGCCGGGTCCACAGACGCGGCCTGGATGCAGTAGCCGTGGTTCTGGGAGGTGATATAGACGCGGCCGGTCTGCAAATCGCGCACCGGGTGGTTGCCGCCGCGGTGGCCGTATTTGAGCTTTTCGCTGGCCGCGCCCGTGGCCAGCGCCATCAGCTGGTGGCCCAGGCACACGCCGAAAATGGGGATCTGCGCATTGTCATAGAGCTTTCGCAGTTCGGCTATGATGTCCACACAGTCTGCCGGGTCGCCGGGGCCGTTGGAGAGCATGATCCCAGCATAGCCGCCCTGCAGCAGCGCTTCGGCCGTGGTGTGGGCCGGAACGACGGTGACCCGGCAGCCGCGCGCCACCAGGCAGCGGACCATATTCTGCTTGGCGCCAAAGTCCATCAGCGCCACCGGAATCCCCTCGCCATAGGTCTGCGCGGTGCTGCGCGTCACCTGCTCCACCGTGTTCTGCACCCGGTACGCCTTGAGCTTGTCCAGCTTCTGCTGCAGATCGAAGGTCTCCTCTGTGGTGATGAGGCCGTTCATCGTGCCCTGGCCGCGCAGCATCCGGGTGATGGCGCGGGTGTCCACCTCACACAGGCCCGTGACATGGTGCTCTCTCAAATAAGAGTCCAAGTCTCCCTCGCAGCGGAAATTGCTGCCGCGACGGCACAGACGCCGGACAACAAACGCTTCCGCCCAGGGGTGACTGGACTCCTCATCTTCCTGATTGACACCGTAATTTCCAATGAGCGGATAGGTCATTACAATGCCCTGTCCGGCATAGCTGGGATCGGTCAGCACCTCTTGATAGCCCGCCATGGAGGTGTTGAACACCATCTCGCACACGCGCTCAGTCGGATCTCCCATTGCCGTGCCGCGAAACATGGCGCCGTTTTCAAGAATCAGCGTCGCTGTCATCTCTATTCCCCACTTCCTCTGAAATTAAAAACGCATAAACATACAAAAAATCCGGTATATTCTCGTATATATTCCGAAAATATCCAGGATTCCCGCACTATTTGCAGTTTAAAACCATTGTATCGCAGTTCCGGTAAAATATCAATGGGCGATTCGCCGAAAAGTCGCAGAAAATATTCCGTTTCTCCGAAACACAACAGAATATTTTCCGGCTGCGGACGAACAATAACCCCACAGGAGCGTGAATTCATGTTTATTTCCTTTCTCAGAACCCTCATTCTCTATCCGATGCTGCTGCTTGTGGTCCGCCTGATGGGCAAGCGCCAGCTGGGGCAGATGGAGCCGGCAGAGTTTGTAGTGGCCATGCTGCTGGCGGATCTGGCGGCGGTGCCCATGCAGGACATCGGCATTCCCCTGCTCTCCGGGCTTCTGCCCATTTTGACTGTGCTGTCTCTGGAACTGCTGCTGGCCATCGCCTCCCTGCGCTCCATCCGCCTGCGGCAGCTGCTCTGCGGCCGGCCGGTGATTCTGGTGGAGGACGGACAGATTCAGCAGCTCAATCTGAAGCGGACGCGGGTGACGCTCGACGAGCTCACAGAGCACCTGCGGCAGAAGGATGTGACGGACATCACCACCGTCAAATACGCCATTTTGGAGACAGACGGAAACCTGAGCGTCCTGCTCCACCCCAAGGACAGCCCGCCGACCGCCAAGGATTTGGGCGTACAGGTCGACAAGCTGGAGCTGCCGCTGACCATCATCTCCGACGGGCGGCTTCTGACCAACAACCTGGACAAAGCCATGCGGGACCGGATCTGGCTGGACAAGCAGCTCAAGCGGTTCGGCTGTGAACTGGAGGAGGTCTTTCTGCTCACCGTGGAGCCCACCGGCAAGGTCTATTTTGCACGCAGGGAGGATCTCACATGAAACATGTACTGCTCAGCTGCGGCATCCTGGCCGGGATTCTGGCCTTCTGCATCTGCAACTCTCTGGCGCTCAACCGGGAGATCCAGCAGTCCATCACCCAGCTGGAACAGGCGCAGCAGGCGGTGGCGTCAGGCGCCTATGAGGCGGCCGGACAGTTCGTTCTGGCCGCGGCGGACGAGTGGGACAAGCACGAGCTCTATTTTGGAACCATGCTGCGCCACGACGAGCTTGACGAGGTCGTCGGCAGCTTCGCCACACTGCAGGCCTATCTCGCCTGCGAGGACGGCGACGAGTTCCTCAGCACCTGCGCCCAGCTCATCCGGCGTCTGGAACACATCTGCGATATGGAACAGCCGCTTCCCGCCAACATCCTCTAAAAAAGCGCCCCGGGCCAAGCCCGGGGCGCTTTTTTGCTCTATTTTTCCGCCAGGATCTTATTGAGCTCCGACATGAAGCTGTTGATATCCTTAAACTGCCGGTAGACCGAGGCGAAGCGCACATAGGCCACTTCGTCGAGGGGCTTGAGCCGCTCCATCACCAGTTCGCCGATCTGCTCCGTCGACACCTCCCGCTCCAGGGAGTTCTGGATGATCTGCTCAATCTCCGCCACCGCGGCCTCCAGCGTTGCAATGGCGACCGGCCGCTTTTCGCAGGCCCGCACCATGCCGTTGAGCACCTTATTGCGGTCGAAGGTCTGCCGGCTGCCATCTTTTTTGATGACCACAATGGGCAGGCTCTCTACAATTTCATAAGTGGTAAAGCGCTTCTGGCACTCCAGGCATTCACGGCGGCGGCGGATGCTCGTGCCGTCCTCGCTGTGCCTTGAATCGACCACTTTACTCTCCTGATATCCACAATAAGGACACTTCATTCAGATGGAACCCCTTTCGTTGTCAGCACGCCGTCTGGCGTTTAGATCCGGTTGTATTTTGCAAGGCCCTCTTTGAGCGACCCGGTCTGCGTGATGTATTTGGCCTGCTCGGCCTCTTTGGCGTCAATGTCCTCTGCCGCCAGCAGGACCGCCTCCGCGTGCTCCTGCGGCACCGACACCACGCCGTCTGTGCCGGCCACAATGATGTCGCCCGGGCAGACGCGGACGCCGCCGCAGATCACCGGCTCGTTCATGGTGACGGTGGTATAGCGTCCCAGGGTCGTCCCGGGGCTGACGCTGCGCGCGTAGACCGGGAAGCCATAGCCGCGGATCTCATCGACATCCCGGACGCCCGCGTCAAGCACTGCGCCGGCCATCTGCTTTGCCACGGCCCCGGCCGTAATCAGTCCGCCCAGAACCGCCATATTTCTCGCGTCGCCCTCCATGCCGATGACCAGGACATCTCCCGGTTTACTGTTTTCGACCTGCTCAATGGTGTACTTGGGTGCAAAATCCTTGACCGCCTGGGCCTCGCCCACCGTAATTGCCGGGCCGACCACCCGCTTTTCGCAGGTACGGGCCTGAACATCGAAGCTCATGTAGCAGGTGCGTCCAACCACAGTGTCGCAGGCATCTGCCACCGATGCAATTGCCACTTTCTCATAGCGCGCAATTAGTTCCTTACGATCCATTTTGTAAAACCTCCCAGTCATTCAGTTTGGTCTTCGCCGCGCATGGCGAGCACGAGCCGTCTGTTGATGTTGGCTCTGTAGTTCAGTATAGCAGATCGCTTCCCTAATTTCTACCAGTTTTTTGAGATATCTTCTGCCTACGGCGCCGCCAGCCAATCCTCCACCACATCCTGCAGTGTGCAGGGCGTCACCCGCGCCTCTGCCC
>JAHZEE010000087.1:3720-4672 GCA_019421975.1 Clostridiales bacterium
CAGCAGGTCGTACAGCAGTACAAGATGCCGGCCGGTCTCCGTCTCCACCTCTTGTCGATCCATCTGAATTCTCCGTTCCATTTCCACTCTCTCCTTCCGCCCCGACATTCAATCACAAATTTCTCCGGTCGAAAAGTGGGGAGATTTCGGGAGAATTCGACAAAAATCAACGAATTTTCAAAATTCCTCCACAGGGGCGCAAGATATAGTGTTGGGCATAAAAATCCGCACACTGATCCGCGTCGAAGTTTGTCGAACGATTTTTCCGGGATTTACCGTTGGCTCCCGTCGCCGTGCCGTGCTATGCTGGGTCTGAAGGGAGGAACGCCACTGTGAAAAAGATGATGGCAGGGCTGCAATCCATGTGCCGTCCGGCGCGTCTGGTGCTGTACTGGGCGCTGGGCCTCAGCTGCTCCATTCTGGCCGCCGCGCTCGCTCTAATCTGGGTCGGCACGCCGTTTTCCCTGGACACCTATTGGCTGTTTTTCCGCGCCGCCTATCTGGAGCAGCTGGTCCGGGTGATTCTGTTTTTTGCCGTTTTTGTCTCCGCGTTTTTGGAGGAGCACCGGCGTACATAGTTGCATTTTTCCGCCTGCTCTGCTACAATTCGCATCAAAACAGGAGGGAATACCATGGCTGATTCCGCACAACAGACCCACCCATTTCCGCCGCTGTACGACGCGCAATCTGAGATCCTGATTCTTGGTTCTTTTCCGTCTGTCAAGTCCAGAGCGGCCCGTTTTTTCTATCACACGCCGCAGAACCGGTTCTGGCGCGTGTTGGCGGCCGTCTTTGACCAGCCGCTGCCCCAGGGTGTGGAGGAGAAAACCGCATTTCTGCTGCGCAACCATGTGGCGCTCTGGGATGTGATCGCCTCCTGTGAAATCGCAGGTTCGTCAGATCTCTCCATTCGAAATGTCGTCCCCAACGACCTGACGCCCATTTTGACGCA
>JAHZEE010000087.1:4682-7036 GCA_019421975.1 Clostridiales bacterium
CTCTATGAGAAGCATCTGCTTCCCAAAACCGGCATCTTTGCGCACCAGCTGCCCTCCACCAGCCCGGCCAACGCCGGCTGGAGCCTGGAGCGGCTGACAGAGGCCTGGAGATGTATTGCCGGGCCTTTTGCCTGCCAAGCCGCAAAAAAAGACGCCGACAGCTGAGCTGTCGGCGTCCTCTTTTTCTTATCGTCTGTTGGACTTGCGCCAGATGTGAAGCTTCTCCGCCTCTGCAATCAGTTCATCGCGGAACTGCGGGGCCGCCAGGCCGATCAGGGCCTCGGCGCGCTCCCAGCTGGACAGGCCCTTCAGGTTGGCCACACCGTATTCGGTCGCTACCCAGTGGGTATTGGTCCGGGTGTCGGTGACAATAGAGCCTTCCGCCAGGGTCGGACGGATGCGGGAGGCCAGCGTGCCGTCCTTCTTCTTGAAGGTGGCGGGGCAGGCAATGATGCTCTTGCCGCCCTTGGACAGATAGGCCCCCAGCACAAAGTCCTGCTGGCCGCCGGCGCCGGAAATATGGCGCATTCCGCTGGACTCCGCGTTGATCTGGCCGAACAGGTCCAGATCCACCGCCGAGTTGATGGAGATAAAGTTGTCGGTCTGCGCCACCACAGACGCGTCGTTGGTGTAGCTGACCTGGCAGGCAAACAGCTCCTTGTTGCGGTTCATATAGTCGTAGAGCTCCTGGGTGCCGGCGGCAAAGGCATAGGTCTGGATGCCCCGGTCCACGCCCTTGTACTGGCCTGTGATCTTGCCCGCCTTTGCAATGGCAAGATAGGCGTCCACATACATCTCTGTCTGAACGCCCAGATCCTGCAGATCGGACGCGGCGATCATGCCGCCAATGGTGTTGGGCAGGCCGCCGATGCCGAGCTGCAGCGTGGCGCCGTTGGGAATCAGCGGTAGAATGTTGGCGCTGATCTGCTCGTCGGTCTGCGTGACTTTGGCGGCCGGGAGCGTGGCGATGGCCGGATTGCTGCCCTCGATGATCTTGGTGACCTGGCTCACATGAATGCTGTTGTTGACGCCGTAACAATACGGCATGTTCTCATTGACCTCCACCAGGATGGTCTTGGCCCGGCGCAGCACCTCGATCTGGTGGGAGGAGTTGGGGCCGAAGTTGAAGTTGCCCTGTGCATCCATGGGCGTCACCTGGAGCATGGCCACATCCACCGGCGGCACGCTCTCGCGGTAGTGGCGCGGCAGCTCGGAATAGCGCAGCGGAATGTAGTAGGCGATGCCCTCGTCGATGGCCTTCCGCTCGATGCCCGTCATGTGCCAGGAATTCCAGCAGAAATGCGCCGGGGCATCCGGTACATCAAAGATGGCCGGCCGGCGGATCAGCACGCCGCCGCGGATCTTCACATCCGTCAGCTCCGGCATCCTCGCCGCCAGGGCGATGTCCAGCTCATAGCAGGTTCCGGTGCACCAGCCATAGTCCACCCAGTCGCCGGAGCGGACGCACTTGACCGCCTCGGACGCGCTTGTCAGCTTACTCTGATAGTCTCTTAGATAATCCATGTCGTTTCTCCCTTAACCTCTATGTAAATTTTTATCGTCTCTCATCGTCTTCCGGCGCCGCCGCCGCGGCCCATGCCGCCGCCGAAACCGCCGCCTCCAAAGCCGCCGCCGCGGAACCCACCGCCGCCAAAGCTGCCGCCGCCAAAGGGTCCGTGGGGACCACGGGGCGGCCTGGGGCCGCAGAAGGGGCCGCCGCAAAAACCGAAAAAGATCCGCCCGGGGCGCAGGGCCACGCCCACGATCACCAGGAGGATCAGCAGGTAGATCAATCCCTCAAAAACCCGCTCCCCAACGGTTGGGCCATAGGCGCCGGGCGCCGGCTGGGGCGCTGTGCCGGCCTCGTCCAGAGAGATGCCGTAATAGCTCTCATACTGCTCGAGCAGCGCGCCCACCGCATTGACCACCGCCGCGTCATAGTCGCCCCGGTCAAAATATCCCCAGCAGTAGGTGTTCAGGATCTCGTCGAGCACGCCGGCGGTCAGATAGTCCTCCAGCCCCGCGCCGACGGTCAGCCAGCCCTTGCCCTCGCCCGGCACCAGAAGCAGCACCGCGCCATTGTTTTTGGACTTGTCGCCTACGCCCCACTGGTTGATGATCTCATAGGCGTATTCCTCCGCGTCGAGATCGTTGAGAAAGTCAATGGTCACCACCGCAATCTCACCGCCGCAGAGCTGTTTCAGCGCCTGTACCTGTGCAACGACAGACTGCTCTGTCTCATTGGAGAGCACATTGGCATAGTCCGCCACATAGTAGGCCTCCGTCGGCTGCACAATCTCAGTGGAGGCCATCGCCGTGGCCGGCAGCAGCAGAATGACGAGCAGGCACACCAG
>JAHZEE010000088.1:0-1944 GCA_019421975.1 Clostridiales bacterium
GTCATGGACGGCGATCTGGACGGGTTTATCAACGCCTACCTCACCTGCGCAGCCACAGGCAGCTGGGTGACGAAATAACAGGCCCAATTCTGCAAAATTCTGCTTGAATTTCGCAATTTCCCATGTTATTATAAGTTACTGTAATAAGTGTATCTCGGCCGCCGTCCGCCGGAAGTACGGCAAAAAGGAGTTTGCCATGGGTGCCGTAACAATCGTATTTACCGTGATTCAGGTCATCATGTCCCTGTTCCTGATCTGTGTTGTCCTGCTTCAGTCCGGCAAGAACGCCGGTCTGTCCGGCGCCATCGCCGGTGCAGCCGACACCTTTTTGTCCAAGAACAAGGCGAGCACACTGGACGCCAGGCTGGCAAAGGCCACAAAATGGGTGGCTGCCGTCTTTGTGGTTCTGACCTTTGTGCTGAACCTGATCTGATCCCATCCCAAAAAGCGCTGCTCTGAGGTTCAGAGCAGCGCTTTTATTTCTGTCCCGGTGTAATAGTGAGTCAGAATCTGCTGAAAGTCCGCGCCGGCCTGGGCCATGGCGTCGGCGCCATATTGGCTCATTCCCACACGGTGGCCGTAGCCGTGGGTCTCAAACTCGATGGCGTCGTCTGTCACGGCCACTGTAAACTGGGTCGAGCGCAGGGAGAAGAGCTGGCGCAGCTGGGTGCCTGCAAACTCCACGCCGCCGATCTCCATGGCGTCCACCCCGCCCCCTGCGGTCTGGGTCTCCGCGCCAAACCAGCTCACCGGATTGCCGGACAGGTCCACAGCGGGCGCAGCGGACTGCAGCGTCTGGCAGAAGGTGTCCAGCGGCACGGCGGTGACATCGGTATCGTGGGGCGCATCCTGCTCGCCCGGGCTCTGCACGCTCACCAGGTATGGCCGCACATTGCCCCAGACCGCTGCGGCGTCCTCCGTCTGCCCGCCGGAGCAGGAGAAGTACACCGCGTCGATCAGCGCTCCGTCGTAGGTGATGACCATGCCGTCGGTCTGCTCGACTGCCTGCCGGACTTTTGGCTCCCACTGTCCGGCCTCGTCGCCAAAGCGCGCTGCTCTGGCCGCCTCATCCAGATAGGCCTGGCAGCAGGCAGAGTCGGTGCAGATTGCGCCGTCGTGTTTTCCGCTCTTGATCTGCTTTAATGTAAAGGTTCTGGCGGCCGTGGCCTGCGCCTTGAGCGCCTCCAATTCAAACGAGGCCGGCATTTCCGCTGCAACAACGCCCGTCAGGTATTCGTCGAGCTGCATGGCGGTGGTTCCCGTGTCCGTCAGGACCTGAACCATATAAGTATCGTCGTATTCCAGCTCCTTGCGCACCGGCTCCGCCGCCTCTTCCGGCTGCGCCTGCGGCTGGACCACGGCCGACGGCTCTGGCTCCGGCTGGCCGGGCGTCTGCTGCGGCGCCGGACGCATTCCCATCAGCCCGGCGGCAGTGAACACCGCTGTCAGCACCAGCATCCCATAGATGGGTCCCATGGCCTGCTGCGCCGGTCCCTGATATCTCCGGTATCGGCGGGCCCGCATCTGATTTCTGGCCCGATTCCAAATCACTCTTGTCTTTAATAATGCAGTTTTCATTGTGTTCCTTTCTCTTTTCGTATCAAATCACTGGATTCACACGCCGCCGCATGCCGGAGCGCGTCATTGACATGCGGCCAAATCGAATGTAAAATATAACAAATAACGATGGGGTGATGCTAATGATGAATTCTGTCTTTATGGAGGCGGACAATCGGGAATTCATTCACAATCTATGTGAGACCTACGCAGAAGATAACGCGCTTTCTCTCGACCCCCGCAAAAATCCCAATGTCAAGCGCGGTCTGCGCAACGAGGATGGAACCGGCGTCATGGCCGGCTATACCCAGATCGGCAGCGTGCGGGGTTATTCCGTCATGGACGGCGAGCGGGTGCCCATGGAGGGCCATCTGATCTACCGCGGCT
>JAHZEE010000088.1:1954-6987 GCA_019421975.1 Clostridiales bacterium
ATCATGGATCTGATCCACGGGTATGCCGAAGAAGCGCGGTTTGGATTTGAGGAGGTCGTCTACCTGCTGCTCTTTGGGAAGCTGCCCAACAAGGAGCAGTATGATAAGTTCTGTGAGATTCTGTTGGGATGTATGACCCTTCCGCCCAATTTCACGGAGGATATGATTCTCAAACAGCCAAGCCGCAATATTATGAATAAGCTTGCCCGCGCCGTGCTCGCTTTATACTCCACAGACGACGATCCGGACAATCTTTCTCTGGAAAATATTCTGCATCGAGCTGGTCGCCCGGTTCCCCATGATCGTCGCGCACGCCTACGCCGTCAAGCGCCACTATTTTGACTACGACAGCCTCTATCTGCACCGCCCGAAGGCCGGCTTGTCCCTGGCGGAGAACTTCCTGCACGCGATCCGCAACGACCAGCGGTTCACCCAGGAGGAGGCGCGACTCTTGGATCTGTGCCTGGTGGTCCACGCCGAACACGGCGGCGGCAACAACTCCACCTTTGCCTGCCGGGTGCTCTCCTCCACCGGCACCGACACCTACTCCGCCATTTCCGCAGCGGTCGGCTCCCTGAAGGGGCCGAAGCACGGCGGCGCCAACCGTCAGGTCATGGCGCAGTTTGAGCAGATCAAGCAGCAGGTCCACCACTGGGACGACGACGACGAGGTGGCCGCCTTTTTGCGCCGGATCCTGCAAAGGGAGGCGGGCGACCACACCGGGCTCATCTATGGTATGGGCCACGCCATCTATACGCTCTCCGACCCGCGGGCCGTGGTGCTGCGTCAGAATGCCCGCTCTCTGGCGGAAAAGACCGGCCATCTGGAGGAATTCCAGCTTCTGGAGGCGGTCGAGCGCCTGACGCCGCAGGTCTTCTCCGAGGTGACCGGCAGCGACAAGGCCATGTGCGCCAATGTGGACCTGTACTCCGGGCTTGTATATCAGATGATGAACATTCCGCCGGAGCTGTTCACGCCGCTCTTTGCCATCGCCCGCGTCAGCGGCTGGTGCGCACACCGCATTGAGGAGGTCATGACGGGCGGCAGAATCATCCGCCCCGCCTACAAATCGGTGGCGCCGCAGCAGATCTACCTGCCGATGAATCAGCGCAGATAAGAAAAAATCCCCTGTATCGGATCCATCGATACAGGGAATTTTTTCGTCTGGCAGGTCTTACTTCTTCTGGAAAGACATGCAGTCGGTGCACTGGTCAACCGTCGGATTCATCTCGTGCGTACCGATCATGATTTTGTCCAGAGAGCAGTAGTTCTCTGCGTTGCAGTGATGCGCACACTGAGAAACGGTGCACTCAATGCACTTATTGGCCTTGGTCATGCAGCTCATGGTCTTATCCCCCTTCTTTCTGAAGTCTAATGCTAGTATGTCCACTGCCGCGGAGAGTATCACTGGAAATATCCTTCACACTTTCTAAGTCATAGCTGCAGAATTTTCATTCACAGAGAAATATCTGATTTCCATGTTTTTTCGAGGCTTTTTGAAGCCGGATGCTGCATTCCAATCATCTGTCGCATTCTATTTTGCCACTTTTCTTCATCAATCTTGCAGTTTTAATCAAAATGCGCAAATGTGCTTCCATATAAAAATCAAATGACCGTCAGATCCCTACATTGAAATTTTTTAAAAATATGATATACTAATAAAAACTTACTCCCTAAAATTTTCTTTGTGCGGCGGCGTTTTTAGAAATAACCATGGCGGAGGAATTCTATGGAACGGGACATCAGATTTAACTCTATTTATGAAGCACAGCTAAAAACTGCCTGGACAAAATTCATACATGGAGAGGAATATGACTTTTCACATGTTCGTCCGATCATTTTTGACTCCTGGAAACGAAGTCGGGACTACCATGTAAACCCGGTTCAGCCGGAACACAGGGGGTTGGACCAGAGGGAGGTAAAATCATTATTAGCGCAAAATATCTCCCTGCTCCGCGCCGCACGCCCCCACCTGATGAAGATCTACTCCCTTCTGGAGCGGACCGGATACTATATCTATCTGTGCGACCGCAACGGCTATATCCTCGACAATGACGCGCTTCTGTCCGAGCGGGATCCCAGCCTTGTGGTCGGGGCAGACCGCAGCGAAAGGAATGTGGGAACCAACGCCATCGGGACTGCACTGGCAGTGGGTATGCCCATCCAGATCTGGGGCGAGGAGCACTACATACAGGGCCATAAGCCATACACCTGCACCGGCGCGCCCATTCACGATCCCAACGGCAGGATCATCGGCTGTCTGAGCTTTACGGGCACCAAGGACTCCGTCCAGGAGCACACGCTGTCGACCATTGTCGCCACAGTCGGAAACATTGAGATGGAGCTGGCGCGGCAGAGCGCCTTTCACCCCGTCCAGCGCCAAAGCGCCTCCTATCACCTCTCCGACATCGTGGGCGAAAGTCCCAGCATTCTGGAGGCCAAACGGCTGGCACAGCAGGTGGCAAGGACCACGGCGCCCGTCCTGATCTTTGGAGAAAGCGGCACGGGCAAGGAGGTCTTTGCCCAATCGATTCACAACGCGGGCGCGCAGAGCTGCGGTCCCTTTATTGCAGTCAACTGCGGCGCCATCCCCCCAAATCTGATTGAGAGCGAGCTGTTCGGCTATGCCAGCGGCGCTTTTACCGGCGCCAGCAAGGGCGGGAAAATCGGGAAGCTGGAGGCCGCCTCCGGCGGCACGCTCTTTCTGGATGAGATTGAGAGTATGCCGCTCACCGTACAGGTGGCGCTTCTGCGTGCGCTCTCTGAGCAGGCGGTCACCCCCATCGGCGCATTGGAGGAGGTCCCGATCAACTGCCGGGTGATCTCGGCCACCAAAAAGGACCTGCTGGCCGAATCCGATGCAGGCCGGTTCCGGGAGGATCTGTACTTCCGGCTCAATGTGGTGCAGCTGAAGCTGCCGCCCCTGCGGGAGCGTCCCAGCGACATCAGGCTGCTCGCCGTGACCTATCTGAAAAAATTTGCAGTCCAATTCGGCCTGACGAACATCCACGCAGATGAGAGCTTCTTCCAGGCGCTGGAGGCCTATACCTGGCGCGGGAATGTGCGGGAGCTGCAGAATGTGCTGGAGAGCGTCATCGCACTGGCAGAGCGCGAGCGCACGCTGACGGCGGAGGACCTCCCCATCAAAATCCGGATCAGCCCCCAGACCCAGAGGGCCAATGAGGGCCGCGCACCGCTGCTTTCCGCCGGCGACATTCCGAATCACGCCGGTAAAAATCTGAAGGAAATTGAATTTCAGGTCATTCAGACAGAGCTCAGCCGCTTCAACGGCAATATCATCAAGGCTGCGCGAAACCTGGGCATTGCCCGCAGCACCCTCTATCTCAGAATGAAAAAGTATAATATTGCGCTTTGATCCAAATGCAGGCCCCCTCCGCAGCTCACCCAGAGCCGCGGAGGGGGCCTTTATTTGTCCGACTGACTCTCTCATTTTCGGACACTGTCTCGGTTTCGGACACTTTTTGTCCGAAACCGGGCGGCGCCTCCGGCATCTTTTGGCAGAATTACCACAAATGAAGGTATTTGTACTTTTAATGTCAGCACCCTGCACAACGGCCTTGCCGTCTGCGCTTTTCCGCATGGATTCAGCCTTTTTTCATTTTTCCGAGGATCTCTTCCAAAAAAAATTCTTTTTTCCGTCTGCCGTGGGACAGGCTTACCCAGAATTGGCACGCGGTTTGCTTTATGGTTTTATAGGCGCAGCAAATCTGCCGCGTGAAATGATCGAAGGAAAGAAAGGATGACCACTATGTTCAGAAATGTTGCACAGCTCCCTTTGGATTACCAGCTCTTTAAAGACCGCAGAAGCGTCTTCAACTGGAGCCCCTCCGGCTCTGTGATTTTCGGATTCGGCGCGGTGGAGAAGGTCGGCGAGGAAGTGAAACGCATGGGCGGCAAACGCGTCGTCGTCGTTACAGATCAGGGCCTGGTAAAGGCCGGCGTCGTGGCCATTGTGGAAGAGGCGCTGCAGAAGGCCGGCATCGAAACCACGGTCTTTGACGCGTGCGAGGCAAACCCCTCGGTTGAGACGGTGGAAAAGGTCGCCGTGCTGGCAAAGAACGCCGATGTCCTGATCGGTGTGGGCGGCGGCTCTGCCATCGATCCGGCAAAGGCAGCCGCCATCCTGGCCACCAACGCCGGCAACATCCGCGACTACGAGGGCTGCGATCTGTTTCCCAACGCGCCCCTGCCCGTCATCGCCATCCCCACCGCCGCCGGCACAGGCGCCGAGACGACCCCCTTTGCCGTCGTCACCGATGTCCAGAAGGAGTGGAAAATGGCCATCGGCGGCTCTTATAACATCGTCCCGCTGGCAATCTGCGATCCGGGCCTCACCATGTCCCTGCCGCCCATGTTCACAGCCGCCACAGGAATGGATGCGCTGACCCACGCCATTGAGGGCTTCACCTCCCGGGCCTCTGAGCCCATCTCCGATGCGCTGCTCTCCCAGGCAATCCGCCTGATTGCCGGCGCGCTGCGCCGCGCCACCTTCAACGGCGCCAACGACAAGGACGCCCGCTATGACATGATGATGGGCAGCATGATGGCCGGTATGGGCTTTACCAACACCATCCTCGGCATCTCCCACTCCATGGCGCATCCGCTCGGCGCCATCTTCGGCGTTCCCCACGGCGTGGGCAATGCAATCTGCCTGCCCGTCATCATGCAGTTCAACATGGCCTCCAATCCGGAAAAATTTGCCCAGATCGCCGCGCTGTTCGGAAAGGATATCGCCGGACTGGATGTCATGAGCGCCGCCCAGCTCGGCGTCGACTGTGTCTTTGACCTGGTCAACGATCTGCCCATCCCGCCGCTGTCCAAATACGGCGTCACGGAGGCCGCCATCGACCATCTGTCCGAGGAGGCCATGAAGGGCGGCGACCGCGGCACCAATCCCCGCGCCACCACCATTGAGGATTTCCAGGTTCTGTACAGAGAGTGCCTGGAAGTAAAAGCGTGATTTCAAAACTGACATAAAGGAGCGCGATTGAAATGAAACGATACGATGCCTA
>JAHZEE010000089.1:0-549 GCA_019421975.1 Clostridiales bacterium
CCAAAAAACTGCCTTTATCATAGCATGAACCGGGACAAACCTCAAGACAGAGAACCCGCCGCCCTTCTGAAGAAGAGGCGGCGGGGCGTGTGATTACCAGATCTGCAGCAGGTGCTGCATCAGAAGGCTGACGCAGGCGATTCCGACCCAGCAGCAGAAGCCCAGCAAAATCGGCTTTCCGCCGGTTTTGACCAGCTTCGCCAGGTTGGTGTTGAGGCCGATGGCGGCCATGGCCCAGATGATGAAGAACTTGCTCAGGTCCTTGAGCGGGGAGAACACGGACGCAGGCGCCCCCAGGGCCGTGCAGACGGTGGTGACGACCGAGGCGAGGATGAAAAACAGGATAAACCAGGGGAAGATCCTCCGCAGCCGGACCCGGCCGCCGGTCTGGCTGGCCTGCCGCGCGCGGAAGAGCGCCAGCACCAGGGTGATGGGGATGATGGCGAGCGTCCGGGTGAGCTTGACAATGGTGGCGGTCTCCAGGGTGTTGGAGCCGTGGATGGCGTCCCAGGAGGCCGCAGCGGCGGTGACCGACGAGGTGTCGTTGAC
>JAHZEE010000089.1:559-6972 GCA_019421975.1 Clostridiales bacterium
GCAAAAAGGCCGAAGCCGTAGTCTGACAGCCCCAGCAGCCCGCCCAGCGTGGGAAAGATCAGCGCCGCAATCACATTGAACAGAAAGATCACCGAGATGGACTGGGCGACCTCCTCGTCGTCTGCGCCGATGACCGGCGCGGTGGCGGCGATGGCGGAGCCGCCGCAGATCGACGAGCCGACCCCCACCAGCACCGCCAGGTTCGACGGCAGGCGCAGCAGCCGGAAGAGCAGATAGGAGAGCAGCAGGGAGGCGGCGATGGTGGAGGCGATGATCGGCAGAGACTGCAGCCCTGTCTGGGCAATGACAGACAGGTTGAGGCCGAAGCCGAGCAGGATCACCGCGTATTGCAGGATCTTTTTCGAGGTGAAGTTGATGCCCGCTGTGAGCGGCGCCCGCGCGCGCAGAAACGGCGTGATGGCCATTCCCAGCAGAATGGAGAACACCGGGCCGCCCACCACCGGCGCCAGGTTCCCCAGAAACCAGGCGATGATTGCAATGCTCAGACACAGCGCCATACCGGGCAGATACTTTTGAATCCAGGCCATAGCCAACCCCTCTTTCCTGTATTAAAGCCGCCCCGGCGCCGGGGCGACAAGTGAATCCGCTGGCATTTTATCACAATGGACGCGCGCGCGCAAGTTTATAAAAAATCGAAATTAAAAAATAAAACCATTGAATTTTTTAATATATATTGACGATGACGCTTTAAAGGGATATAGTGTAACTGCTTTTGAGGAAAATTCCATCGAAAAAGTGAGATTTCCGCACGGCCTGTGCGGATCAATGGGAGGAAGACATGATGAAACGCAAAAAATGGATGGCCCTGCTGCTGGTGGGCGCGATGCTGCTGGCGCTGGGCGCCTGCGGCGCATCCGACGATACCGCCGGCGACACCTCTGATACGACGCAGCCGGAGGATGCCGGCGCCACGGCCGAGCCGGGCGAGAGCAGCCCGGAGCAGCAGGTCTACACCGTCGGCATCTGTGAGTACATGCAGCATCCGGCGCTCGACCAGGCGACGGCCGGCTTTGAGGCCGCGCTGGTGGAGAAGCTGGGAGAGGACGGCGTGGAGTTTGTAAAGCAGAACGCGGCGGGCGATGCGCCGACCTGCGCAACCATCTGCAACCAGCTGGTCTCTGACGGTGTGGACCTCATTTTGGCCAATGCCACCGCCTCTTTGCAGGCCGCGGCCGCCGCCACCAATGAGATCCCCATCCTGGGCACCTCGATCACCGACTACGCCACGGCCCTCGACATCGACGACTGGACCGGCGTGACCGGCACCAACATCTCCGGCACCTCGGATCTGGCCCCGCTGGACCAGCAGGCGGATATGCTCCACGAGCTGTTCCCGGAGGCCCAGAATGTGGGCCTGCTCTACTGCTCCGGCGAGCCGAATTCCGCCTATCAGGCCAACATTATCCGCGGCTATCTGGAGGCGTACGGCTACACGGTCAGCGACTACACCTTTGCAGACAGCAACGATGTGGCGGCCGTCACCGGCAACGCCTGCAGTGACAGCGATGTGCTCTACATCCCGACGGACAACACCGCCGCGTCCTGCACCGAGGCCATTCAGAATGTGGCCCTGCCGGCGGGCGTGCCCATCATCGCCGGCGAGGAGGGAATCTGCTCCGGCTGCGGCGTGGCCACCTTGTCCATCAGCTATTACGACATCGGCTACGAGGCCGGCCTCATGGCCTACGAAATTCTGGTGAACGGCGCGGATGTCGGCGCCATGGAGGTGCAGACCGCCACGGAGGTCACCCCCAAGTACAACGCGGCCAACTGCGAGGCCTTTGACCTGCAGGTGCCCGACAACTATGTGGCCATTGAGACCGCAGCCTGAGGGATACTGCATAAACAAATAAAAAACCGCAAACGGCCGGATGGGCGAATCCCCATCCGGCGTTTGGCGTAGAGGGAGGGATGGGCCTTTGCGGCCCATTCCTCCGTGGTTTGGAAAAGGAGACAAGACAATGGGCCTGATTGAATACTTTGGTTCGCTTGACCCGGTGAAGCTGCTGGGGAACCTGCCGGGCGGCATCGGCCAGGGCCTCATCTGGGGCATGATGGCGCTGGGCGTCTACATCACCTTCCGGCTGCTGGACTTTGCAGACCTCTCCGTGGACGGCACCTTTGCCACCGGCGGCGCGGTCACGGTGATGCTGCTGCTGGCGGGGGTGCCTGCGCCGGCTGCGATTCTGATTGCGGTGCTCGCCGGCCTGATTGCCGGCTGCGTGACGGGGCTGCTGCACACGCTGCTGGGCATTCCGGCCATCCTGTCCGGTATTTTGGTGCAGTTCATGCTGTACTCCATCAACCTGCGCATCATGGGCATGGCCTCCAACAAGGCCATCAGCGTGGACAAATACGACCTGATCCTCTCCAGCCGGTATGTGTCCAGCGCCATTTTGACCGGCGCAATCTTTGTGCTGGTCCTCATCGCCGTGATGTACTGGTACTTCGGCACGGAGCAGGGCTCTGCCATCCGCGCCACCGGCACCAACCCGGCCATGTCGAAGGCCCAGGGCATCCACATCAGCGCCATGAAGGTCATTGGCCTGGCGCTCTCCAACGGCCTGGTGGCCCTGGCCGGCGGGCTCATGGCCCAGTACCAGGGCTTTGCCGATGTGTCCATGGGCCGCGGCGCCATCGTCATCGGCCTGGCGGCGGTCATCATCGGAGAGGTGCTGTGCGACGCGCTGTTCAAAAAGCACAAGAATTTCGCCGTCCGCCTGCTGTTCGTGGCCGCCGGCGGCGTGGTCTACTACCTGGTGGTGGTCGTGGTGCTCTGGCTGAAGCTCAACTCCAACGACCTCAAGCTGTTCACCGCGGTGATTGTGGCGGTGTTCCTGGCCATCCCGTATCTGCGCCAGCAGAAGAAGAGCTCGTTCCGGCGTCTGGCCAAACAGAATCAGAAACAGGAGGCGCCCCATGCTTGAACTGCAAAATGTGTACAAGACCTTCAACCCCGGGACCATCAATCAGAAGCAGGCGCTCAACGGCATCAGCCTGAAGCTCCAGGACGGGGATTTTGTGACCGTCATCGGCGGAAACGGCGCGGGAAAGTCCACCACCCTCAACGCCATCGCAGGCGTCTGGCCGGTGGACGCCGGGCGGATCCTCATCGACGGCAGGGATGTCTCAGGGCTGCCGGAATACAGGCGGGCCAAATTTCTGGGCCGGGTGTTCCAGGACCCCATGACCGGCACGGCGGCCAGCATGTCCATCGAGGAGAACATGGCCCTGGCCGCGCGGCGCGGAAAGCGGCGGGGGCTCGGCTGGGGCGTGACCCGCGCGGAGCGGGAGACCTACCGCGAGAAGCTCGCGACGCTCCATCTGGGACTGGAGGACCGGCTGACGGCCAAGGTGGGGCTGCTCTCCGGCGGCCAGCGGCAGGCCATCACGCTGCTGATGGCGACGCTCAAGCAGCCAAAGCTGCTGCTGCTCGACGAGCACACGGCGGCCCTCGACCCCAAGACGGCGGAGAAGGTTTTGCAGGCGACCGATGAAATCATTGCAAAGAACCACTTGACAGCGATCATGGTTACGCATAACATGAAAGATGCGATCGCGCACGGAAACCGTCTGGTGATGCTCCATGACGGCCAGATCATGCTGGATATCGGCGCGGAGGAAAAGAGAAAGCTCACGGTGCAGGACCTTTTGGCCCAGTTTGAAAAGGCCAGCGGCGATGAGTTCACCAACGACCGGGCCCTGCTGTCCTA
Organism: Clostridiales bacterium; assembly: GCA_019421975.1. Lineage (GTDB taxonomy): Bacteria > Bacillota > Clostridia > Oscillospirales > Oscillospiraceae > CAKTFW01. The sequence goes on from JAHZEE010000089.1 coordinate 4,294, forward strand.
GCGGTCGTTGGTCCTGGTGGAAAGGAAGGATCGTATGGAGCTTGGAGCGCCGATGATTGAGGTGAAACATCTGACCAAGCGGTTCCAGACAAAGACACAGACGGTGGAGGCGCTCAGGGATGTGAACCTCACCATGTATGCCGGCGATATTTTCGGAATCATCGGCATGTCGGGTGCGGGCAAAAGCACCTTTGTGCGCTGCCTCAATTACCTGGAGCGTCCCACAGAGGGCGCCGTGGTGGTGGACGGCCGCGACCTGTCCCAGCTGTCTGAAAAGGAGCTGCGGGACACCCGAAAACGAATCGGGATGATTTTTCAGCATTTCAACCTGCTCATGCAGAAGAGCGTGCTGGACAATATCTGCTTTCCGCTGCGCATCGCGGGCGTGAAGGGCGAGGACGCCAAAAAACGGGCGCGGGAGCTTCTGGAGGTGGTGGGGCTGGCCGACAAGGAGCGGGCCTATCCCTCGCAGCTCTCCGGCGGCCAGAAGCAGCGGGTGGCCATCGCCCGCGCCATCGCCAACAACCCCGGCATTCTGCTCTGCGACGAGGCCACCTCGGCGCTGGATCCCCAGACGACCAAGGCCATTTTGGAGCTGTTAAAGCAGATCAACCAGAAGTACGGCATCACCATTGTGGTCATCACCCACGAGATGGCGGTGGTGCAGGAGATCTGCAACAAGGTGGCCATTTTGGACCACGGCCGGATGGTGGAGACCGGGGAGATGCGGGAGATCTTCGCGGCGCCCAAGTCCGCAGAGGCCAAAAAAATGCTGATGAACTACAACGCCGGCGTGGACATCATGACCGGCGAGCACAAGATCCGGATTGTGTTCCGGGAGAATTCCTCGTTTGAGCCGGTCATCGGAAATATGACCCTGAAGTTTAAGGTGCCGGTGAACATTCTCCATGCCGACACGCGCAACCTCAACGGCACCGCCGCCGGCGAGATGATTCTGCAGCTGCCGGAGGACGCAGAGGTGGCCGCTGGCATGATCGCATACTTAAAAGAACGGCAGTTAGAGGTGGAGGAGGTGTCGGACGATGTTCTCACAGGCAGTCACTGAGATGCTCATCCGGGGCTTTTTTGAGACCCTCTATATGACCCTGGTGTCCACCTTTTTCGGCTATCTGCTGGGCCTGCCCATGGGCATCACCCTGGCCGTCACCTGCAAAGACGGCATCCGGCCCAACGGCGCGGTCTACAAGGTTCTGGACTTTATCGCCAATATCATCCGCAGCATCCCGTTCCTCATCCTGCTCATCCCCCTGACAAGGGCCATCGTGGGCAAGAGCTACGGCCCCACGGCGGTCATCGTGCCGCTGACCATCGCCGCGGCGCCCTTTATCGGCCGCATGGTGGAGTCCTCCCTGCAGGAGGTGGACAAGGGGGTCATCGAGGCGGCCCAGAGCATGGGCGCCACCACCATGACCATCATCTTCAAGGTCCTGCTGGTGGAGGCGCGGGTCTCGCTGATTGTGGGCGCGACCATTGCGGTCGGCACCATTCTGGGCTATTCCGCCATGGCCGGCATCTGCGGCGGCGGCGGCCTGGGCGACATCGCCATCCAGTATGGCTACTACCGCTATGAGGCCGCCATCATGATCACCGCAGTGGTGGTCCTGGTCGTCATCGTCCAGATTTTGCAGACGCTGGGCATGCGGCTGTCGAAAAAGCTTGACAGACGGAATCGGTAACCCTATAATACCACTGTGAAATTACGAAAGTGAGGAAATCCCAATGAAGAAAAGACTTCTGGTGCTGATCGCTGCGCTCGCGCTGTTCGGCACGATGCTCGCCGGCTGCGGCGACACATCGGACGAGCAGACCACAGACGGCGGCAGCACGAATCAGACTGAACATACCGAGGGCGGCGCCAATTCCGGCGACGAGCCCCAGGTGGAGAGCAAGGGCACGATCACCGTGGCGGCCAGCGCGACGCCGCACTCGGAAATTCTGGAGCAGGCGAAGCCCATCCTGGCCGCCGAGGGCTGGGAGCTGGAGGTCAAGGTGTTTGACGACAATGTCCAGCCCAACCTGGTGGTGGACAGCGGCGAGTTCGACGCCAACTACTTCCAGCACATCCAGTATCTGAACAACTTCAACGAAGAGCAGGGCACGGACCTGGTCAACGCCGGCAGCATCCACTATGAGCCGCTGGGCATCTATCCCGGCACCAAGGCGACCCTGGAGGAGGTCTCCGACGGCGATGTGATCGCGGTGCCCAACGACACGACCAACGAGGCAAGAGCGCTGCTGCTGCTGGAGGCCAACGGCCTGATTACATTGCGCGAGGGCGCGGGCTTCACCGCGACGGTCAACGACATTGCGGAGAACCCCTATAACCTGGAGATCCAGGAGCTGCAGGCGGCGCAGATCCCCCGTGTGATCGAGGAGGTCTCCTACGCCGTCCTCAACGGCAACTATGCGCTGCAGGCCGGCCTGTCCGTCATCGACGACGCTCTGGCCAGCGAGGAGGCGGATTCCCCCAGCACCCAGGAGTACCTCAATGTCATCGCCGTCAAGAACGGCAACGAGGGCGAGGACAAGATCGTCGCGCTGGTCAACGCACTCAAGTCCGAGCAGATCCAGGACTGGATCGACGAAAACTACCAGGGCGCCGTGATCGCGTACCGGGGCGAATAATTCCATTTTGATTCCAAAACAGCAGCCAAAGAT
>JAHZEE010000009.1:0-1012 GCA_019421975.1 Clostridiales bacterium
TGGTGCGCCAGGTCCTGGAGGACACCAAGGTGGACCCGGCCGCCATCGATGAGGTGATCTTTGCAAACCAGCACTCCGCCGGCCAGGGCCCGTCCCTGGCCCGCCGGGTGCAGCGGGAGGCGGGGATTCCGGACGAGATTCCCGCCACCACGGTCAATATGCAGTGCGGCTCCGGCATGAAGGCCATCATCTTCGGCTGCAACGCCATCCAGGCCGGCGCAGACATCATCCTGGCCGGCGGCGTGGAGTGCATGAGCGAGGTGCCCTACATCCTGACCAACACGGTCCGCAAGGGCACCAAGATGGGCCCGAGCTCGGTCAAGGTGGAGGACTCGCTCTACTGCGACGGCCTCATCGACCAGTTCTACGGCTTTTTGATGGGAGAGACCGCAGAGCGCGTGGCGGACCTGGAGCATGTGACGCGGGAGGAGCAGGACGCCTTCGCCCTTCGCTCCCAGACCCTGGCCGCACAGGCCATTGACTCCGGCCGCTTCCGCGACGAGATCGTGCCGATCCGCTATGTGGACCGCAGAAAGCAGGAGCATGTGGTCGACACCGACGAGTCCATCACCCGCGGTACGACCCTGGAGTCCCTGCAGAAGCTGAAGCCCGCATTCCGCAAGGAGAACGGCACCGTCACCGCCGGCAACGCCTGCCAGCTCAACGACGGCGCGGCTGCCGTGCTGCTGTGCTCGGAGGAGGCGGTCAAAAAGTATGGCTTTGAGCCGATTGCAGAGATCGTCTCCACCGCAGTGGTGGGCATCGATCCGGCCATCATGGGCCTGGGCCCTGTCAAGACGGTCATCAAGGCCCTCGACGCAGTCGGCCTGAAGCTGCAGGATGTGGATCTCATGGAGCTCAACGAGGCCTTTGCGGCCCAGTCGCTGGGCTGCATCCGCCAGTGGGCGCGCCACTACGGTATTTCCGAGCAGGAGATCATCGACAAGACCAATGTCAACGGCGGCGGCATCGCACTGGGGCACCCCGTTGCGGCGACCGGCACCCGCGTGAC
>JAHZEE010000009.1:1022-16378 GCA_019421975.1 Clostridiales bacterium
ATGAACGAGCTCAAAAAGCGGGGCCTGCGCTACGGCGTTGCCACCATGTGCGTCGGCGGCGGTATGGGCGCGGCAGCGGTCATCAAAATGTGCGGTTAAGGTGTGAGCTTCGATGCAGAATGAAAAATTTGTCACTGCAGAGCAGGCGGTGTCCCAGATCCCGGACGGTGCCTATGTGGGCATCGGCGGCTTTTTGGGAATTGGCTCTGCAGAGGAGATCAACATCGCCATCGAAGAGCGCTTTCTGCGGGAGGGCCATCCCAGGGATCTGACGCTGATCCACACCGGCGGCGTGGGGGACGGCAAGGAGGCCGGCAACAACCACCTGGCCCATGAGGGCCTGGTAAAGCGCCTGATCGGCGGTCACTTTGCCAGAATCCCCAAGCTCGGCCAGATGGTGGAGCAGGAGAAGATCGAGGCATTTAACCTGCCCCAGGGAATTTTGGCTCACCTGTACCGGGAGAGCGCCGCCGGCCGCCCCCGGCTGATCACAAAGGTCGGTCTGGGAACCTTTGTGGATCCGGACATCGACGGCGCACGGGTCAACGCCAAGACCCAGGGGACCATGGTGGATAAGGTTCAGATTGACGGTGAGGACTACCTTTCTTACCATGTGCCGCCTGTCACGGTGGCCATGATCCGCGGCTCCACGGCAGATGAGATGGGAAACATCTCCTTTGAAAATGAGCCGCTGACCCTGGAGGGACTGTCCATCGCCATGGCGGCAAAAAACCACGGCGGCATAGTCATTGTCCAGGTGGAGAAGGTCGTGCGCAGAGGGTGCATCAATCCCCACGATGTCAAAATCCCCCACATCCTGGTGGACTATATCGTGGTGGCAAAGGATCCGCAGAAGAACCACCGGCAGAACTACGGGACCTACTTTGACCCCCGGTTTGTGCGCAGCGACATCGTGGTGGAGGGCGCAGCTGCGGTGGCGCCCATGAATGTCCGCAAGATCATCGCCCGCCGCGCTGCCATGTGCCTGACGCGGGAGTGCAAGGTCGTAAACTTTGGAATCGGCATCCCGGAGACGGTCATCGCGGTGCTCAACGAGGAGGGGCAGGACCACCTCTTCACGCCCATCATCGAGAGCGGCGCCATCGGCGGCATCGCGCTGGGCGATATGAACTTCGGTTCGTGTATCTGCCCGGACGCCATCATCGATCAGCCCTACATGTTTGACTTCATCGACGGCGGCGGCCTGGATATGTCCTTCCTGGGCCTTGCCCAGTGCGACCCTGTGGGAAACATCAATGTCTCGCGGTTCGGCACCAAGGTGGCCGGCTGCGGCGGGTTCATCGATATCTCCCAGAATGTGAAGAACATGGTCTTCTGCGGCACCTTTACCGCCAAGGGCCTGAAGACCCATGTGGAGGACGGAAAGCTGGTCATCGACCAGGAGGGATCGGATCAGAAATTCAAACGCTCGCTGCAGCAGATCACCTTCAGCGGTACAGTTGCGGCGCAGAGCAATAAGAATATCCTGTTTGTCACAGAGCGTGCGGTGCTCAAGCTGACGCGTGAGGGCCTGGTGGTGACGGAGATTGCACCGGGTATTGATCTGGAGCGGGATGTGCTGGGCCAGATGGAGTTCCGCCCGCTGATCGCCCCGGACCTGAAACAGATGGACCCCAGAATTTTTGCTGACAGCCCCATGGGGTTGCAATTCTGAACCGGAAATGGAGGAAAGAGATGAAATCAGTTGTCATCCGCGGCGTTCGCGATCTGACGATTGAAGAACGCGAAATTCCCAAGCCGGCAGAGGGAGAGGCGCTGCTTAAGATGCTCTACTGCGGCATCTGCGGCTCGGATATGGGGCTGTACAAGGGCAAGATGGGCGCCTATGCAACCTTTCCCAGGGTGCCGGGCCATGAGGTCTCTGCAGAGATTGTGGAGATCGGACCCAACGAATACGGCCTGAAGCGGGGCGATGTCGTCACGGTAAACCCCTACTTTAACTGCGGGCACTGCTATTCCTGCCTGCGGGGCCATGTCAACTGCTGCACGCACAACCAGACCATGGGCCTGGCCCGGGACGGCGCCTTTTCCGAGTATCTGGTGATGCCGGTGGACCGGCTGTATGCCGGAAAGGGGCTGGATCCCAAGCTGCTGGCCCTGATTGAACCGTTTTGTATCAGCTACCATGCGGCCAAGCGCGGCGGAATTCGCCCGGGCGACAATGTCCTGGTGGTCGGCGCGGGCACTATCGGCGTGTTTGCCATGATGGCGGCGAAGCTGCTGGGGGCAAAGGTGTGTGTCAGCGATGTGGCAGAGGCCAAACTCAAGCTGGCGCAGACGCTTGGGGCGGACTACATCATCTTCAACGATGATGACAGCCGGTTTCAGGAGAAGGCCAACTGCATCACCGGCGGCCGGGGCTTTGATGTGTGCATCGAGGCGGTGGGCTTTGCCTCCTGCATGATGGACTGTGCCAACGCCGCGGCGCACCGGGCGGCAGTGGTGGAGGTGGGGATTCCGAGTAAACCGATGGAGTTCCCCTTTGATCTGGTGCAGAAAAAGGAGCTGGATCTCCGCGGCAGCCGCAATGCGCTGCGGGCCGACTTTGAAGAGCTGATCGACATTGCCCTGAGCGGCAGGCTCAACCTGGAGGCAATGATCACGAGCGTCTATCCTCTGGATGAGGTGGCAGCGGCATTTGACGAGCTGGACCGGAATCCAGGCAACAACCTGAAAACACTGGTAAAGTTCTGAACTTTATCTTGTTTTAAATCACAAAACAAATCAAATTTTGAAATGAAAAATGGAGGAATTTATTATGGCAAAGGGATTTCCGCAGAAGCCGATCAGTGGCAATTTGAATCCGCAGGGCAAATGGCTGACCACCGATGTGCCCGAGATCATGTTTGAGGATACCTCGACCGGCCGCCTGAAGAAGCGTATTTGGGACATGTCCATCGACGAGGTCAAGGCACTGCTGAAAGACGAGTACGGCATTCCTGGCTCTCCGTCCGGCCTTGGCACTGCCGGCACCTACATTCAGAACACCGCCCGCTCCAAGGTCTGCGAGCTGCGTGAGAAGAACGACATCGTCATTGTGCCCATCGGCTGCACCGAGAACCACGGCCTGCATGCCAACTCCGGCCTGGATACCTTCATGGTGACCCAGATCTGTGAGGCGGTCAAGAGAAAGTCCATCAAGGACGGCTGCGAAGTTGCGCTGGCCTTCCCGGCCCTGCTGTACGGCGGCCATCCGTACCACCATGTCGGTATGCCCGGCACCATCAATATCCCGCAGAAGACGGTGGAGGAGATGCTGATCTACATCCTGCTGGGTCTTTGGGACGACGGCTTCAGAAAGATCATCCTGGTCAACAACCATGGCCACCACTGGATGCTGGAGGCTGCCATTCAGGAGTTCTTCAAGCGCTTCCAGCTGCCGGGCTTCGTGACGCTGGTTGACTGGCATCGCGCAGTCCGCGAGTTCTTCTACGCCCGCCCGGACAAGGAGGACTATGTCTCCTCCCAGTTCGTCCATGCAGACGAGTCCGAGACGGCTGTCGGCATGCTCCTGTTCCCGGAGATGCTGGATCTGTCCAACGCAGTCGACACCGAGCCCAAGAGCTTCATGCTGGCCGGCCACTACGACACCGCCTGCGACGCCTACCGCCGTCCGCACAGCTGGGCTGAGGTCCAGGGCAACGCCGCCATGGAGATCTTCGGTACGCCGGAGGGCGTGGTCGGCTATCCGAAGCGCGCAACCGCTGAGAAGGCCATGCGTCCGATCGCTGCAATCTGCGAGTACCTGACGCTGATGTGCAAGGAGATCCGCGAGGCCTATCCTGTGGGGACTGTGCCGGAGATGATGACCATGCGCACCGCCGAGGAGCTGGCGCCGTGCCTGAAGACCCCGCTGAGCGAGGGCTGGATGTCCGTCCACGGCCTGAAGAAGATCGGCGTATTCAACGACTGATCCATTTCACTGCCAATTTTCACTCCTATATATGTACAAACGCCGAAGGCCGCTGCCCATTAGGGCAGCGGCCTTCGGCGTTTTCCGATTAAGAGAGTTCAAACATGCCGTGATAGAGCGCATAGTATTCGCCCTTTTGCCGCAGAAGCTCCTCGTGTGTCCCGCGCTCGAGCACCCGGCCGTGCTCCAAAACCAGGATGGCGTCGGCATTTCGGACTGTGGAGAGCCGGTGCGCGATGACAAAGACGGTCCGGCCCTCCATGAGCTGGTCCATCCCGCGCTCGATGAGCGCCTCAGTCCGGGTGTCAATGGAGGAGGTGGCCTCGTCCAGAATCAAAACCGGCGGATCGGCCACGGCCGCGCGGGCAATGGCCAGCAGCTGGCGCTGTCCCTGGCTGAGATTGGCGCCGTCTCCGCTCACCAGGGTGTCATAGCCCTGGGGCAGCCGGCGGATAAAGGAGTCGGCGTTTGCGATGGCGGCCGCCCGCTCAATCTCCTGCTGGGTGGCGTCCAGCTTGCCGAAGCGGATGTTGTCCGCCACCGTGCCGGTGAACAGGTGCGTGTCCTGCAGCACGACGCCCAGGCTGCGGCGCAGATCGTCCTTTCGGATCTGCTGCACATCGATGCCGTCATAGGTGATCCGGCCGCCTGTCACATCGTAGAAGCGGTTGATCAGATTGATGACGGTCGTCTTTCCGGCGCCGGTGGAGCCGACAAAGGCAATTTTCTGTCCCGGCTTGGCATACAGGGAGATGTCCTGCAGGATGGGGCGCTCCGGCTCGTAGCCAAAAGAGACATGCTCAAAGCGCACATCCCCCCGCAGCGCGACCAGCGGCGCATCCGGCTGAGAGCGGTCCTTCCAGGCCCAGTGGCCCGTCTTCTTGTCGCATGGCGCCCAGGCGCCGTCCGGCTGCCTGCAGACATGGACCAATTCCACCGTGCCCAGGTCGGTCTCCGGCGGCTCGTCCATGGCCGCAAAGACGCGCTCGGCGCCGGCCAGCGCGGCCAGAAGAAAGTTGCCCTGCTGGGTGAACTGGTTGATGGGCATGGCGGACTGGCGCACAAAGACCAGATAGCTGGCGAGGCTGCCCACATCGGACCAGCCGGCGATCACCATGAGTCCACCGAGCACCGCGATGATGGCATAGTTGACATAGGAGATGCTGACAATGGCCGGAATCATGGTGGCGGCAAAGCCCTGGGCGCTGGTGCCGGCCTGGCGGAGCTGTTCGTTGCGGGTGCAAAACGCCTCCAGGTTCTCCGCCTCGTGGTGAAAGACCTTCACCACCTTCTGGCCGGCCACCATCTCCTCGATATAGGCGTCCAATTCACCCAGATACGCCTGCTGCCGGCGAAAATAGAATTTACTGCGGCGGCTGCTGTACTGGATATAGGCGAACATGGCCCCGTAGCCCAGCACCACCACCAGAGAGAGCCGCCAGTTGAGCAGGAACAGCAGCACCAGCGTGCCGACCACCTGGATGAAGCTCTGAATCAGCATGGCAAAGCTGTTGTTGAGCGCGTCTGAGATCGTGTCCACATCGTTGGTGAACAGGCTCATGAGATCGCCCTTGCGCCTGGTGTCAAAAAAGCGCAGCGACAGTGTCTGCAGATGGGTATACAGGTCCCGCCGGATGTCGTAGAGGATTTTCTGGGCGGCACGGACCATGATCTGCGTATAGCCCAGGGTGGCCAGCGCGCCGGCGCCGTAGATACCGGCGGCAACCGCCACGCCGATCACCAGATTGGAGACGCTGCCCACCTCGAGGATCTGGTTGACAATGGGCTTGATCAGATAGGTGCCGAGCAGATTGGCCAGGGCACTGACGGCGGCCAGAAGCCCCACCAGTGTGAGCAGAAGCTTGTGCCGGCCGAGATAGGACAGAAACACACGCATGGTATGCCTGAGATCCCTGGGCCGCTTTTGTTCATTGGCCATGGTCCCGACCTCCCTGCATCTGTGAGTGATAGAGCTCCTGATAGATGGCGTCCTGCGCCAGAAGCGTCTGGTGCGTCCCGGTGGCGTGGATCCTTCCGTCGTCCAGAATGACGATGAGATCCGCGTCCAGAATAGAGGTGATCCGCTGGGCGATGACGATTTTTGTCACCCCGCGGAGCTGGGAAAGGGCGGCACGGATTTTACCCTCTGTGGCGGTGTCCACCGCGCTGGTCGAGTCGTCCAGGATCAGCACCTGCGGCCGCGTCAGCAGGGCGCGGGCAATGCAGAGCCGCTGCTTCTGCCCGCCGGAGAGATTGACAGCGCCCTGCCCCAGATCGGTGTCCAGCCCGTCCGGCATACGGCGCAAAAACTCGTCGGCGCCGGCCATCTCACAGGCCTGCCAGAGCGTCGCGTCATCCGCCTGCGCATCGCCCCACTTCAGATTGTCCCGGACCGTGCCGGAAAAGAGCACATTCTTCTGCAGAACAATGCCCACGGCATCGCGCAGCGCCGTCAGGTCGTACTGCCGCACATCGACCCCGCCGACGCGCACCGTACCCTCTGTGGCGTCGTACAGCCGGGGGATGAGCTGAACCAGCGTGCTCTTGGCAGCGCCGGTGCTGCCGATGATCCCCACGGTCTGCCCTGCGGCAATGTGCAGATCCACATGGCTGAGCGCATCCTTTTCGGCCGTCCTGGCGTATTTAAAGGACACATTGTCGAAGTCCACCCGGCCGTCGGCGATCCGGGTGATGGGGCGAGGCGGATTGTCCAGCGCAGGCCGCTCGTCCAGCACCTCCCGGATCCGGTGGGCGCTGGCAAGCGAGCGGGTCAGCATCAGAAAGACATTGGAGATCATCATGAGCGAATTCATGATCTGCAGCACATAGCTGAGAAATGCCGTGAGATCGCCCACGCTCATGCTGCCGGCCAGAATAAAGGTGCCGCCGTTCCACAAGATGAGTACAATGGCCGTATACATGACGGCCTGAAATGCGGGCAGATTCAGTGTCGCCAGCCGAAAGGTGTTTTTGCTCACCGACAAAAGCTCCGTGTTGACCTGGTCGAACTGTGCAGCCTCATAGTCCCCGCGGACAAAGGCCTTGATGGCCCGGATGGCGGTCAGCGTCTCCTGCACCTGGCCGTTCAAATGGTCCACTGCGGTCTGCTGGCGGCTGTAGAGCGGGCTGACCCTGTGGACAATGAGCGCCAGGATTGCGCCCAGAATGGGCGCGCTGAATACAAAGACCAGCGCCAGCCTGGCGTTGAGGTAGAAGGCCAGGCCGACCCCCATGAAGAGCATGACGGGGCTGCGGACCAGCGGGCGCAGGCCTGCGTTGATGGCGTTCTGCATGACTGTGATGTCAGTGGTCATGCGTGTGACGAGAGACGGCGTGGAGAACCGGTCCAGGTTGGAGAAGGCATAGTGCTGCATCTTTTCATATTCAGCCAGCCGGAGCTCTGCGCCGAAGCCATAGGCCGCCCGGGCGGCAAATTTGGCGTAGAGCAGCCCCGTGACAAGCGCCAGAAGCGCGCAGAGCGTCATCTTTCCGCCCTGCTGCAGCAGAAGGGGGATGTCGTGGTTGGGGACGCCGAGATCCACTAAATCTGTCATCAGCAGTGGAATGGCCATTTCAAAAATACACTCCACAAAGACCAGCACAATGGCCAGCCAGAGGTCCTTGCGATAGGGCTTCAAATAGGGGAGAACGGCCTTAAAATCCTGCAAGCGAATGGCCTCCTTTCCGTACGGAATGGTCTTTATTATAGAAATCCCTGACAGAAGTGTCAACCCGGGCTTCATTTTAGCTGTATCTGTGCTATACTATACCCAACAGATGCCAAGTGCAAAAGGGGGAACCGTGCACATGAAAAACAACAGAATTGTGACCATCAGCCGGGAGTTTGGAAGCGGCGGAAGGACCATCGGAAAGCAGCTGGCACAGCGGCTGAATCTTCCCTGCTATGACCAGCAGATCATTGAAAAGATTGCATTGGAGAGCGGCCTGTCAGAGGCTTACATCCGGGATCGGAGCGAATACAGCCCCCACACCAGCTGGATTGCCAATGCCTTCTCAGAGCGGTCGTTCTCCGGCGTCAACAACCAGGACTCCATCTGGATTCTGCAGCGGAAGATCATTCTGGACCTGGCCGCGCAGGGCCCCTGTGTCATCGTGGGCCGCTGCGCGGACTACATTCTGCGGGATGTGGCCGACTGCCTGCGGGTGTTCATCCACGCTGATTTTGAAACGCGCGCCGCGCGCATTGTGCAGGTGTACGGTGAGACCGACATCCCCACACAGAGGCGGCTGCAGGACAAGGACAAGCGCCGCGCGGCATACTATCAGTTCTACACCGACACCGCATGGGGCCTGGCGCAGAACTACCACATCTGTCTCGACAGCGGCGCCATTGGTCTGGACCGGTGCGTGGAGATCCTGGCCGGCCTCTATTAAATCAAAAATCCCCCGCCATCGGCGGGGGATTTTTTACGCATTGCGCCAGCGCTTGAGCGTGGGAAAGTAGGCCAGCATCTGTCCGCGTGCCTTTGCGCGGTCCGAGTAGAGCTCGGGACCAAGATCGAGACAGGCCTCCACCATCTGTTCCATGGTACATGCCTGCGCGAAGGCGCCGTCCTTGCGGCAATAGCAGCAATAGTCCCGGCTGGGGCTGCCGTCGGCCTCGGTGCCGTGGTGCTGCGCGTCTGTCATGGGCATGGCGCAGGACTGGCAGATCTCGGCCAGCGCCACATAGATCTCGATGTCTGCCTCCAAAGAGTCATTGCAGTTTCGGTAGACCTCGAAGTCCGCTGTAAACGCCCGCGGCAGCGGAATCTCCCAGATCTGTCGCCAGGCCTCTGCCACAGCTTGGCGGACCGGGCCGTGGAGTGTGAACCGGGCGTACGCTCCGGCGGGCAGCTCGGCCTGCATGAAGCCCGCAGGACACCGGCTGCTCTCATAGCCGACCAGGACATCATAGCTGTTGTCGTCCAAATGATGGTTGGTGTACACGCCGTAGAAGGGTGTGTCGGGCGGCAGCTTTTGGGCACGGCGGGGATCCAGGCGCCAGAAGTCCTCCCAGAGCCGCCCGATTTTGGCGCTGCACTGGGGATCCTGATTGCCGGTGCGCGTCTGAATGGCCGCGATCATCCGGCGGGGAAGTGTTACAATTTCATACTGCATCTAAGAGTCCTCCTTGGTGTGGGATGGACTGATCTTATCAGAGAAAACCGGACACAAGCTGTCCGCTTTTTGGTAGAGGGATAAAATTTTTTCTGCCTCCCGCTGGAGCAGATCGATCATCCCGGGCGGCGAGAGCACCTGGACAAAGGCCCCATAGGACAGCAGATATCCCGCCCCGTAGGCGCCGGCCGGCCACTGGGCGCGGACCAACAGGCCGCCGTCTGGCAGAGACCGGATCTGGCTTGGCGCAAACTCGTCGTAGACCCGATAGGCCACCTCCGGGGCGAAGCGGGCCACCAGGCAGATGGTTGCCAGCGGCACACTGCCCGCCTCTGGCCCCGGCGGTGCGCCGCGGTCGGAGAAGGTCTCGTCGAGGCACAGAAGCTTTGTGATGCGGGAGAGCTTGAACATCCGGTAGTCGCCCCGCTGCCGGCACCAGCCCTGCAGATACCAGGCCATCCCCTTAAACCGCAGCAGCACCGGCTCGACGGTGCGCTGGGTGCAGCTGCCGGTTTGACCATGGTAACAAAATTGGAGCAGTCGCCGCTCCAAAATGGCCTGGCGGATCTGCTCGAACGCCTGCCGCTGCTGCGCTGAGCTGCTCCAGTCGGAGAAATCCGCATCCAGCCAACGGCCCGCATCGCGGCCGAACAGGCCGCGCAGATGGGTCAGCAGGGCATCGTCTGCTGCGCCTGTGGCCTGCAGGGTCTGGAGCGCCGAGAGAATCTGGTCCTGCTCCTGCTGGGACAAAAGCGTCCGGCTGAGCGTGAAATCCGGCAGCAGCCGGACCCCGCCGTTTCGGCCGCGGGCGGCATAGACCGGTACGCCGGCGCCGGAGAGCGCGTCGATGTCCCGCCGGATGGTCCGCTCCGACACCTCCAGGCGCTCTGCAAGCGCCTGAACGGTCATGCCGCCGCGCTCTAAGAGCAGATAGAGAATTTCAAACAGCCTCTGCATGGTGCGCCCCCTCTCTGAAATCTATGATAGCACAGAGTGAAACCGGAAAAAAGAGGCTTGTCATATCCGGAAAATCTTCTAAATCTATCAGACAGTGGAGCCATGCGGCTGTGAAGAGATTGTAAAGAAAGGGACCCAGACAGGGAAAGCGTGTTGACATTCCGATCCGGATCCGGTATGATAGGGCCAATCTCTCCACGAAAGGAACTGCAAAAATGGACGACGCCGACAGTAGCGACGCGGCCCGAACCCTCAAAATTTGTTGAAACCGGCATAACCTGCACCCAGATTGGGGCGGCGGGTTATGCCGTTTTGTTTTTGCGGTTCCTCCAAACACAGTGGGAGTAAAAAAGAAAGGAGTGATGGATCCATTATGGATCGTCACAAACAGATGCCCTGGCATGCCCAGGGGGTAGAGACGGTGTATGAGACACTGCAGACGAGCGAGCAGGGCCTCGGCGATGCAGAGGCCGCGGAGCGGCTCAGGCGGGATGGGCGCAATGTGCTGCGCGCCAAACCGCCTAAGACCATCTGGCAGATGCTCAAGGCACAGATTTTGGACGCCATGGTTCTGATTCTGCTCGGCGCCGCCGCGCTCTCCGCGCTGCTGCAGGAGTGGACGGAGGCGGTGGTCATCCTGGCCATTGTGGTGCTCAATGCACTCATCGGCATCGTACAGGAGAAGAAGGCCCAGTCGTCGCTGGAGGCGCTGCGGCAGATGAGCGCGCCGACTGCCCGGGTTCTGCGCCAGGGGGAGGAGAGCCTCATTCCGGCCAGCGAGCTGGTGGTGGGCGATGTGGTCTTTCTCAGCGACGGCGATATGGTGCCGGCGGATCTGCGCCTGACAGAATCGGCCAACCTGAAGGTACAGGAGGCGTCTCTCACCGGCGAGTCGGTGCCGGCGGAAAAGGACGCAGACGCGGTGCTGCCGGCAGAGTGTGTCTTGGCAGATCGCGCCAATATGGTGTATACTGCATCTATCGTCACCTATGGCCGTGCCACAGGCGTGGTAGTCGCCGCCGGAATGGACACAGAGGTGGGCAAAATTGCCGGGATGCTGGAGGCGCAGGACGAACTGGACACGCCGCTCAAGCGCAAATTGAACGCCGTGGGCAAGACGCTCACTGTGGTGGGACTGATGGTCTGTGCGCTGATTTTTGCCATTGGCGCGTTTTACCACCGCCCCCTGGTGCCGCAGCTGCTGGTGGCCGTCTCGCTTGCCATCTCCATTATTCCGGAGGGGCTGCCCGCCATGGCGACCATCGTCATGGCGCTGGGCGTACAGCGGATGGCCAAGAAGAACGCGCTGATCCGCAAGCTGCCGGCGGTGGAGACCCTGGGCAGTGCGACTGTCATCTGCAGCGACAAGACGGGCACGCTCACCCTCAACCGGATGACGGTCACACAGATCGCGGTCAACGGCGACTTTGAGGCCGGCACTGCCACCGCAGTAGAGCAGGCCAAACAGGCCCATCCGGCGGTCTATCGGGAGCTGGTCTACGCCGCGGCGCTGTGCAACGACGCGAGCCTGGACCCGGACCGCCCGGGGGAGATCCTCGGAGATCCCACTGAGGGCGCGCTCATCTACCTGGCGCAGGCCTTCGGCATTGACCATGAGCAGCTGGAGGACGCCCATCCGCGCCTGTTTGAACAGCCCTTTGACTCCGACCGCAAGCGCATGACAACAGCCCATGCCATGGACGGGGCGCTGGTGGCCTACACCAAGGGTGCGGTGGATGAGATGCTGCCCCTGTGTACCCAGCTTCTGACCGCCCAGGGGGTGCGCCCCATGACAGAGCGGGATCGGGCCAATATCTCCAGACTCTGCCTGGACATGTCGCATAGGGCGCTGCGGGTGCTTGGCTTTGCCAGAAGAACGCTGTCCCAGGTGCCGCAGACAGAGGACGCGGATCTGGAGTATGATCTGACCTTTGTGGGCGCGGCCGGTATGATCGACCCGCCGCGCAGGGAGGTGGCCGCTGCGGTTCAGACCTGCCGTGAGGCCGGCATCCGCACGGTCATGATCACCGGCGACCACCAGGTGACAGCGCTGGCCATCGCCAGGGAATTGGGGATCTGGCGGGACGGGGATACCGTTTTATCCGGTGAGAAACTGGACACCATGACAGAGCAGGCACTTGACGAGGCTGTCAGAACGGCCACCGTGTTTGCACGGGTCTCTCCCGCCGACAAGCTGCGCATCATTGAGTCGCTCCGCAGAGTCGGCGAGGTGACGGCCATGACCGGCGACGGTGTCAACGATTCTCCGGCCCTCAAGGCCGCAGACATCGGCGTTGCCATGGGCGTCACAGGCACGGATGTGGCAAAGGATGCAGCGGATATGATCCTGCTTGACGACAGCTTTACCACCATCGCCTATGCCATCAAGGAGGGCCGGCGGGTCTACCGCAATATTCAGAAGGTCATCCAGTTTTTGCTGGTGGGCAACATCGCGGAGATTCTCACCTTGTTTGTGGCGACGGTGTGCAACTGGGATGCCCCGCTGCTGGCGGTGCACATTTTGTGGGTCAACCTGGCCACGGCGACGCTGCCTGCCCTGGCGCTGGGAGTGGACCCGCCCAGCCGGAACATCATGAAGCACCCGCCGGTAAAGTCCGGCACGCTGTTTGAAAAGAATCTGGTGCGCCGCGTTGTGACGCAGGGCGTTTTTGTAGCGGCCATGACCATTCTGGCCTATTGGATCGGCGCCTCCATGGACGGCCATACGGCGGGACAGACCATGGCATTCTGTGTGCTGGCGCTCTCGCAGATGCTGCGGGCACTGAATCAGCGGTCCAATACAGAGCCGATCTGGATCCGCGCCGAGGGTGCAAACCCATGGCTGGTGGTCTCCTTTGCCGTGTCGGCGCTTCTGATGGCCTGTATTTTGTTTGTGCCGCCTTTTCAGCGGGCCTTCTCGCTCACCGTTCTGTCCGGCCAGCAGTGGCTAGTGGTAGCCGGGCTGTCGCTGCTCTCGATTGTGCAGGTGGAGATTGTGAAGGCAGTGAGGCGGCACAAGAGCAAGGGATAAACCACGCGCTTTTACGAAAGGAACTGGATTGCATTGGATGGTAAAAAGGAGAACAGTAAAAGAATTCTGCTCATCATTACATTTACACTGCTGCTGTTTTGGGCCCTGATGCACATCGATCAGGTCTTCGGGATTGTGGGAACCGTCCTTGCAGTCCTGGCGCCGTTTCTACTGGGGCTCTGTTTTGCATTTGTGATCAATGTACTGCTGCGCCCGATCGAGAGGATTTGGGATGCGCTCAGCCGGAACCGGACGGAGCGTTGGTTAAAAAAGCTGCGCCGCCCGGTCTGCCTGCTGCTGAGCATCCTTCTCATTGTGGGGATTATTTTCGTGCTGCTGTTTATGGTGGGGCCGGAGCTCAAACGGACGGCGGCCTCCATTGTGGACCAGTTCCCGGCCTATATGGCCCAGATCGAGACATGGTGGAAGGAACTGACAGCGTTTTTGGGGACCCACTCCATCGAGCTTCCGCAGCCAGAGTGGAATCTCAACGAGCTCGGCAGTATGGTGCAGGAGTTCTTCACGAAAAATGGCTCTGATTTCTTTGGAAAAACACTGGATATTACAACCTCGATCTTTTCCGGCGTATTCAATGTGGTGCTGGGCCTTGTGTTTGCCCTCTATGTGCTGGCGCAAAAGGAAAAGCTGGGCGGCCAGCTCACGAAGGTGCTGCAGGCGCTGCTGCCGCAGGCGCGGGTGGAACGGCTGGTGGAGCTGTCGGCGCTCACCAACCGGACCTTTACCAACTTCGTGACCGGCCAGCTCACAGAGGCTGTCATCATCGGCGGGCTGTGCTTTATCGGTATGAAGCTCTTTTCCATGCCCTATGCGGCGATGATCTCGGTCCTGGTGGGCTTTACAGCGCTTATCCCGGTGTTTGGCGCCTTCATCGGCACGGCAATCGGCGCCTTTCTCATCCTGATGGACTCCCCGATACAGGCGCTCTGGTTTATTCTGTTTATCATCGTACTGCAGCAGCTGGAGGGCAACCTGATCTATCCCCGTGTGGTTGGGAAATCAGTGGGGCTGCCGGGCATCTGGGTGCTCGCCGCCGTCACCATCGGCGGCAGCCTGTTTGGCGTACTGGGAATTCTGCTGAGCGTTCCCGTCTGCTCGGTGCTGTACTGTGTGGGAAAGCAGGCAGTCAATCAGCGGTTAAAACAAAAGGGGCTCGATCAGATCGAGGACTGAACTTAAAAAATCCCCGGCAGCTTTGCTGCCGGGGATTTTTGCATTCATTAAAAGAGCCTGGACCAGTGCTCGATCCCGTCCTGCCGGGTGTAGTCGTGGCCGTTGGCCGCCTCCAGACTGGAGGAATAGGCCCAGTTCTGCGTCGTCACATCCGGGAAGAGATGGACCTCAGAGGCGTGGGACTGCAAAAACGCCAGATCGGCTGTGCGGTCCAGCATCCGGTTGACCACGGCTGTGACCTCTGCGCGGGAGATGGGGTCATAGGGGCGGAAGGCGCCGTCCGGGTAGCCGGTCAGCCAGCCGTATTGGGCGGCACAGGCGACATCGTCATGGAACCAGTCGCGCTCCGTCACATCTGTAAACGCAGCGTCACAGGCAGCCGATGGGTCGGCAAACCGGATGGCCATGGCGACGAACTCCGCCCGGGTGATGGAGCGGTCCGGCTGGAAGGAGCCGTCTGGGTAGCCCTGCACCACGCCGAGCGCGGAGAGCGTCTGAACGGCGTCAGAATACCAGGCGTGGTCTGAGACATCGGAATAGACGGCGCTGCTGGAACGCTCCTGGTCCAGCAGCAGATTGTAAAAGATCTGTGCGGCCTCGGCCCGGGTCAGATTCCGGTCCGGCCCAAAGGTATCGTCCGGATAGCCGGAGACATAGGCCAGATGGTCCCGGGTGTTGAGGTGGTCGGAGACGCCGCTGTCAGGTGTCGGCGCGTCGGCCGGTTCAAAGGCGGCGGAGATGGTATGGGCCTTTTGCACATCCTCAAAGGTGTAGCTGCGCACGGCGCCCACATTCTCGCCGTCCACCAGAACTTCGGCAATCTGATAGCCGTCGTCGGCGGTGATCACGAAGGTCTCATCGTAGCCCTGACCGACCATCACCGTCCCGCTGGGGCTGATGTGGCCGCCGTCGGCTGCCTCTGCCCGGATGGCATAGGTCTTGTTGCCGCCGCCGGAGTGGTTTTTGGACCATGTGGCGGTATAGGTGCGCTCGCCGGTGGCGCCGGTCTCAATGGTGACCTCTTTGGTCGGCTCTGTCAGACCTGTGCCGGTCCAGCCAGTGAAGGTATAGCCATCTCGTGTAGGCGCAGCCGGAGCGAAGGTCTCGCTTTCAATGGTATAG
>JAHZEE010000009.1:16388-16974 GCA_019421975.1 Clostridiales bacterium
CGCCGTCCAAATCGTAGGTGATGTGGTAGGTCACGGGCACAAACGAGGCGGAGATGGTATGAGAAGACGACACGGCGGGAAAGGTATACTGGGCGGCCGTACCGACGAAAGTGTCGTCTACCAGAACCGCCTCAATTTCGTAGCCATTGTCCGCAGCAATGGCAAAGCTCTGGCTGTTGCCCTGGATCACCGAGACAGCGCCGTCCGGCGTGATGGCGCCGTTCGCGCCGGCAGTGGCCGTGATGGTGTGCCTCGGCGGATCGGTGAGCCCGACGGTGAACACATAGGCACGATCTGTGGTGGCGTCCGGGTGGCCGCCGCCAATGATGGTGGTCTGCGTTTTAAAGTACGGGTCTGACTGCTTGGACCAGTAGGATCCCTTGTATTCCCAGAGGTAGCCCTCAATTTCCAGCAGATAGTAGTCGCCGTCCACCCGCACATGCTCCGAACCTTCAATGGAAATGGTGGGACCGCCGGTCAGCCAGGAGCCAAAGCCGTCGTCCGGCCAGCTCGTGGAGCTGCCCATGCGGGGACCATTCACTCCCGGAGCAACCACATCCGTCCACTTGTCTTGGAAGGTGATGTA
>JAHZEE010000090.1 GCA_019421975.1 Clostridiales bacterium
CTCCATAACCGGAAGTTCAATCCGGATCTCCAGGCCGCCGTCCGGCCCATTTTGCGCGGTGATTGTCCCACCCATGCGCTGTACGGCGCTGGCAACGATGGCCAGACCAAGCCCGCTGCCCCGGTTCGGGGCCCGGCGTGCCGGATCGCTCCGGTAAAAGACCTCAAACAGCCGCGGCAGTGCCTCCGGCGGCACGCCGGGCCCGTCGTCGGCAAAGCACAGCAGGCAGGTCTTATCCCTGCGCTCCAGACTGATCCGGACGGTTGCGGTGGGCCCGTCTTTGTACTTCAGGCTGTTTTCCAGAATGTTGGTCATAATCCGCTCCACCTGCAGCGGATCGGCCCAGATGGACGCGGACGCCAGCTCCGTCTCGATGCGCAGCCCCTTTTCCGCAGATTCCTCCCGCATGCTGCAGACCATATCCGCGATTTTCTCATCCAGCCGCAGGGGACGCGGTGCGTCCGGCTCCTCCCCCAGCTCCATCTTTGAGAACAGGAACAGCTGTGAAACCATGTGCTCCAGCTCCTCCGCCTTGGTCCTGATGGTATCCAGATACCGCCGCTGCGCCTCCGGCGTCTTCGCCACCCCGTCGAGCAGCCCCTCCACATAGGCCTGGATGGAGGTCAGCGGCGAACGGATATCGTGGGAGATTCCCGCAATCAGCTCCTTCCGGCTCTGTTCCTGCTGCTGGAGCAGCGTGACCGACCGCTTCAGGTGGCCCGCCATCTCGTTAAAATCTGCGCAGACCGGCAGAAACTCATCGTCTCTGTCATAACAGATCCGGTGATCCAGATTGCCGTCCCACAGCGCATGGACGCCATCAGACAAGATGTGCAGCGGCGTCTCAATGCGCCGGAATACAAACCGGGTGAGAAAGCGGTTTGTGAGAAAAATGGACAGGCCCACCGTCAGAACGAGCAGAAGCGCTGACAAGACCAGCAAAACCTTCAGCTCTGAGTAAGTCTGCCGGCCGCTGCTGCCGCCCAGCAGGCAGACCGTGTAATCCGTCCCGCCGGCCTTCCCCTGCCAGGTGTAGAGGCTGCGGCCATTCTGAGTAATCGTGATCTCCCCCGAAAGCCGCTCTGCGGCGGAGAGCAGGGCGCTGTCGCCCGGCTCCGCGGCTCCATACTGATACAGGATTTTCCCCTCAGCGCGCACCTGTACAGACAGTCCGTTGCTCTGCAGCAGCGGGTCCAGCGAGGTGAGATCGGCGCCGTGCTCCAGCTTGTGTTCGACAACCTCCGTGATCGCCATACTGGCCCGCTCGAAATCCTCCCGGTCGTGAATTCCGATCCCCGCGCCGTTGATCAGCGCCAGCCAGATAAAGCCGATGCAGAACAGCCCCACCAGCAGGGTGATCGCGACCGGGACCACAATCATCAAAACATTTGAGACAATGAGCCGCTTTTTTATGGTCATGGTCTACTCCCCCTCGCCATATTTTCCGCTCTGATCCTACCATATTGCCAGACGCCATTCTTAAACAGGAGATAAAAAGATCTCACGCCTCGTCTGTCCGCGGCACGGATGCGCAGAGATACAGCGGGATGGCGGCCAGCTGGGCCGTCACCGAGACGGCCACCATGGCCGGCAGGCTCACATCGTAGAGGACGCCCATCAGCCAACTGCCCAAAAACCAGGCCACGCCGA
This sequence comes from Clostridiales bacterium, assembly GCA_019421975.1. Taxonomy (GTDB): domain Bacteria; phylum Bacillota; class Clostridia; order Oscillospirales; family Oscillospiraceae; genus CAKTFW01. The sequence goes on from JAHZEE010000090.1 coordinate 1,651, forward strand.
AGGCGCACTCAAACAGGCCATAGCCGGTGGCCCGGCTGTCCCTGGGCACCATACTTGTGACAGCCGCCTTCAAAATGGACTCCTGAGCCCCCATTCCCACGCCCCAGAGGGCGATCCCCAGCAGAAGCATCGGCGTTGTGTGAAAACAGAAAATGCAGATGGCAAGCGGCGCTGAGAGAAGCGTCGACCAGCACAGGACCCGCACGCCCTTTTTGTCATACAGAAGGCCAAACACCAGCGCCGCCACGGCGTCCACCAGCATGGCGCCGGCGTAGAGCAGGGGCAGCGTGCCCGTGTTCACCAGAGAGGCCGTCTCCGCCAGGCCCGCACCCAGGGCAATATCGGAGCTGGAGATGTGCATGAGGATGATCGAATAGTCGATAAATCCAAAGGCAAACAGGCTGATGCCTGCAATATAGAGCAAAAACGGCCGTTTCATCCTGAACGGCACGGACATCTTTTCCTGCGGCTCAAAGCGCTCCGGTGCGGGGAATTTGCGCCGTGTCACCAGCAGAAGCAGCATGGTGATGGCCCCCGGCACCGCCAGCGCCGCAAAGCAGACGGCATAGGTCTCAAAGACAGTGCCCTCCGTCCTGCAGAGCATCACCAGATAGAGGAGCACCGGCCCCAAAAACGCGCCGATCTGATCCAGCACCTCCTGGATGCCGAAGCTCTTGCCCACGCCCTCCTGAGAGGCGGCAAAGGACAAAAGCGTGTCCTTTGCCGGCTTTTTGATGGCCTTGCCCATCCGCTGAATCACCAGCAGCAGGCAGGCCCACACCCAGCCGTGCTCCCCCACCAGCGCCAGCGCGGGGACTGCCAGCACATCCAGGGCGTAGCCAATGATCGTCATGGGCCAGTAGCGTCCGGTTCTGTCGGTGATCCTGCCAAAGACATAGCGCAGGGAGTATCCGATCAGCTCCCCCAGTCCGGAGATAAATCCGATCGTTCCCGCCGAGGCGCCCAGTGCAAAGAGATAGGCGCCCCGGATGCTGGAAGCCCCCTCGTGGGTCATATCCGAGAAGAGACTGACCACGCCGAACAGCAGCAGAAACCGCATCGCCTGGGAGAGCCGTTTTCTGCCGCCCGTCACCGTGCCCGCCCCTGGCGCACCCGCCGGCTCATCTGCGGAAACTCCGCCTTGCTCTCCTCCTTGCATCGCTGATAGAGCCTGGAGAGCAGCTCTGCAAAGGTCTGCCGCTCCTCCTCAGAAAGCGGTTCGAGCAGCCACTCATAGAACATCGCCTCTATATGGGCCTTGGATTGCTTCAGCCCCTCGGCCCGCTCCGTGGCAAACAAAAGCTGGCTGCGCCCGTCCGCGGGATTCTCCCGGCGCAGCAGATAGCCCTTGGCCTCCAGGCCGGCGGTCTGCCGTGCCACCGCCCCCTTGTCCAGTCCGAGAATCCTGCAGACGCCCGCCTGGGTGATGCCCGGATTCTTCCGAATCACATGGAGCACATCCAGTTCCCCGGTTCCAATGCCGTCTGCCCGCAGCGTGCGAACGGTAAACTTGCTGACCTCTCTGGCTATTTTTGTGATCTCTCTCTTTGTGATATCCATGGTTACCTCCCCCAAAAAAGATGTGGTATCATCCAGATGGATGATACCACATCTTCTTTAGGGCTGTCAATACCGCAAAAAGCGGCGCATCCTGGTCTCCCCGCGCTTGATGGTCCGCCAGACCGTCGTCTTATTGACCCCGTACTCCTGGGCCAGCTGCGTAATGGTCTTCTGCTCCAGATAGTACCCCACAATGGCCCGGCGCTGGTGCTCTGTCAGCTCATTGGCAATGACATTCGCAACGCGCTGGCGCTGGACCCGCCGGCTCATATAAGGGCCGGCATACCCTTCATACAGTGTATTTTTCATTTCGCCAATAACCCCTTTCATAATATCGTTCCGTCAGTTCTGCCAGCTCATTGGTTTGGCGCAGCAGCTCTGTAAGCATTGCAATACGCCTCTGCAGAGAAAAACACACCGCCGGTTCCTCCGCCCGCCGCAGCTGACACCGCAGGGTCCGCAGACGACTGCGCAGCAGCTCCGCCGATTCGCGGTACTCGGCCGATAGCTCCAATAGGGTCACCGTGCCACCTCCATCTCCTCTGCGACCCGCAAATGCGGATGCACCAGAGCGGAGGCCAAGTGTTCCAAGCAGCCCTCCCACCCCCATGTGGAATCCTCCTGGTTCTGTTGCATACCCGTTTCCCCGCTCCTTAATTACCAGTTTCTTCCATATAATTTACTACACGATTTGTGTGATGTCAAGTTCTAATTTCCAGAATGTACTTTACTTTCCATATTTTGTATGTTATCGTTTGAACAAGGAGGATCGACTCTATGTTAGGAATGCGCATTGCTGCACTACGGCATAAAGCTGGGCTAACCCAAAAGCAGTTGGCAAATTTACTGTCTGTCAGTCCGAGCGCGATCGGGATGTATGAGCAGGGACGCCGGGAGCCATCCGCAGAGCAGCTTGTCGCTGCAGCGCATCTCTTTGGGGTCTCCACAGATTATCTTTTGACGGGTACCCCGACGAGCGCAGATCAGCCGGTTCTCTCAGCGCTGTATCAGCAGGCGGAGCAGGCCTCCAGTCCCTATACGCTCCGATGCCCGGATGGTACTGAGGTCCCGCTGGATCGTCAGATGGTTGCCCTTCTCTTCTCCGCTGCCACCGGAGAGCCTTGACCTTTCTCCCTTTCTGCCGTATGATAACGCTGCGACAGGAGGGAATGCGGATGCAGGACGAACGCTTTATGCAGCAGGCACTGGCACTGGCCCGCGAGGCAGCCGACGAGGGAGAGGTCCCCGTTGGCTGCATTATCGTACAGGACGGGGCCGTCATCGGACAAGGGCGCAACCGCCGGGAGACCGGCCGGTCTGCGCTGGCCCACGCAGAGCTGGAGGCCATCGACATGGCCTGCCGCCACCTGGGCGGCTGGCGGCTCTGGCAGGCAACCCTCTATGTGACCCTGGAGCCCTGCCCCATGTGCGCAGGCGCCATCATCAACGCGCGCCTGCCCCGGGTGGTCATCGGGGCCATGGACCCAAAGGCCGGCTCGTGCGGCTCGGTCATCAATCTGTTTGACCTCCCCTACAACCACCGTCCCTCCGTCACCCGCGGGGTGCTGGAGGCCGAGTGCGCCGAGACGCTTCGGGCGTTTTTCCGGGCGCTCCGCGGGCGTCGGAAGGCTGATTCCCTCGATCTGGAATAAACCGGGCGGGCACATCCGATGTGCCCGCCCTTCTTGCGCTTCCTGGATTTGGGCGGGGCGCTTACTTGCCTTTTTGGTCGCCTTATGGTACACTTTGTACATACTTTATGCTGAAGGAGTGTCCCTGGATGGCCGCACCATCTGACAATCTGTTGACTGCCGGCCGCTTTGCCGAGATGGCCGGCATCACCAAGGCCCAGCTCCGTTTTTACAGACAGGCGGGCGTATTTCAGCCGGCCTGGCGCGACCCGGAGAACGGCTATTTTTACTACGATATCTGGCAGGTGCATCACCTGTTCATGCTGCTGCTTCTGGAGCATTTCGGCTACACGATCCGGGAGCTGGGCGAGATTTTTCAAAAGGATGTCCTGTCCTATCGGGAGATGATCTTCAACCGGCAGGTCTACCTGGATGACCGGATCCGCCAGCTGCAGCAGGCGGTCTCCTTTGTGGAGTACGACATCCGCCGCACCGAACATACGGACGCCTATGACGACGAGCAGCTCTATGCGCTGGAGATGCCGCCGCAGGAGATCGTCACCACCATGCTCGCCCGTGACTGCGACCGCTTTGACGAGACAGCCCACGAGGGCATGCTGCACCACATGGAGCTGTACGGCAACTCCAACGACTATCGTTCGTTTCCAGTCTCAGTGATCATGAGCCGCCGCTCGCTCTACGACGGCGGCTATCATCTGAGCGGGTTTTTCTCTCTCAAGAAATCCAGGCCCCTGGTCTCCAGGCGGGCCGTCCCGGTGCTCTACTACCGCTTCCGCGGCAAGGTGGCCGACCTCAACCGGATGTATGCCCGCTTTGCCGCGTATCTGCAGGCCAAGAATCTGGAGCCGGCCGGTGATATCTACATGCAGGTCCTGCCGGAAAATCCCCATCAGATCCAGCAGGATATATATGTTGTGCATGCCTATCTGCCCATCCGGCCGGCCGCCCAGCCGGTGCACGCCATGCCCCTGCCGGAGCCGCCCATGCCCTACCGCGGCTCTATCCTCATGTCCTCAGGCGAGTTCGCCCGGCTGTGCGGCATCAACAAGGAGACGCTCCGCTTCTATCACAAGCATCGTCTGATTGTCCCCGTCAAGAAAGACAGCAAGGGGTACTATTACTACGCCTGCCAGCAGCTGTCCACCTTCTACACCCTCAAGACGCTCCAATATGCGGGCTGCTCTCTGCAGGACATCCGCGACTGCTTTTCCGACCAGAGCCAGACCTTCAGCCAGATCTGCAAACAGCATCTGGGCCGGCTGAAGCGGCAGCTGGAGCTGGCGGAGTACTATCTGGAGTGCCTGGATGTGGACTACCACTACACCGCCCAGCTGGCGCGCCAGCCCCGCGGCGTGCCGTTTATCCGCACGGCCGATCTGCCGCCGGAGCGCATCACGCCCATCGACCCGCCGTGTCCGCTCACCGCACGGGATTTGGCGCCCTATGTCAGGGCCCACACCACCGATTTCTCCAACATCGACGAGAAGCTGCAGTACCCGCTCAGCCTTCACTTCCGTCCGGAGGATCTGGAGGCCGGCAATCAGACCGCCTGTGCCATTTCAAGTCTGCCCCATGTGAACTATGCCGGAGAACTGTCCACCCCGCCCAAGCGGATTCTCTGCTACATGACCCGCGGCAGCTATCACCAGATGTACGAGAGCGCGCAGCTGCTCTATGGCCACATGAAGGCCCACGGGCTCCGGCCGGTCGGCAATGTTCAGTGCGCCATGCTGGTGGATAAGTTCTGTCGTCTGCACGAATCTCAGCTGCTGCTGTTTGTCTATGTCCCCATAGCAGAGAGTGAGGATGGCGGCCTCTCCTAAAAGCTTCGGGAGGCCACCTCTCCGTCATGGCTGACGCCATGCCACCTCCCCTCTAGGGGAGGCTTGCGGAGTTGCCCCGCAGTCGGGAAGGCTCCCCTTGAGGGGAGCTGTCAGCGTTAGCTGACTGAGAGGTGTTTCCGCACCATCGGAATCAATAAGGCCCACCTACTGTGAAAGCAGGTGGGCCTCGCTATTCTAAAACTCCATTACCAAGGTCGCAGGGTCAATCCTCCAAACAACCTTCCCCTTCTCCTTCGCATACCACACCG
>JAHZEE010000091.1 GCA_019421975.1 Clostridiales bacterium
GTCACCTCCACCAACATCAACCTGCCGTATATCACGGCCGACGCCAACGGCCCCAAGCACTTGGATGTCACCCTGACCCGCGCAAAGTTCAATGAACTGACCTCCCACCTGGTGGAGGCCACCATGGGTCCTGTCAAGCAGGCCATGTCTGACGCCGGCCTGAGCTCCTCGGATCTGAGCAAGGTGCTGCTGGTCGGCGGCTCCAGCCGGATCCCGGCCGTCCAGGAGGCCGTCAAGAAGATCACCGGCCACGAGGGCTTCAAGGGCATCAACCCCGACGAGTGTGTGGCCATCGGCGCCGCCATTCAGGCGGGCGTGCTGGGCGGCGATGTGAAGGGCCTGCTGCTGCTCGATGTGACTCCTCTGAGCCTGGGCATTGAGACCATGGGCGGCGTGTTCACCCGCCTTATCGAGCGCAACACCACCATTCCCACCAAGAAGAGCCAGGTCTTCTCCACCGCCGCGGACGGCCAGACCTCTGTGGAGGTCCATGTGCTGCAGGGCGAGCGCGAGATGGCTGCCGACAACAAGAGCCTGGGCCGCTTCCAGCTGACCGGCATCGCGCCGGCGCCCCGCGGCGTGCCGCAGATCGAGGTCACCTTTGACATCGACGCCAACGGCATTGTCAATGTCTCGGCCAAGGACCTGGGCACCGGTACAGAGCAGAAGATCACCATCACCTCCTCGTCCAACATGTCCAAGGAGGACATCGACAAGGCCGTCAAGGAGGCCGAGCAGTTCGCCTCCGCCGACAAGGCCCGCAAGGAGGAGGTCGACGCCCGCAACGGCGCTGACCAGATGATCTATCAGGCCGAAAAGGCGATGACGGATCTGGGTGACAAGGTCACCGAGTCCGAGAAGGCGCCGGTCCAGGCCGCCATTGAGAAGCTGAAGACCTCTTTGAAGGGCAGCGATATCGCCGCCATCAAGGCCGATACAGAGGAGGTCCAGAAGGCCTTCTACGCCATCAGCGAGAAGCTGTATCAGCAGCAGCCGCAGCAGCCCACGGGCGATGCAGGCGCAGCCGGTGGTGCGGGCGCCGCGGGCGGCAAGGACGGCGGCGACGATGTGGTCGATGCCGACTATGAGGTTGTCGACGACAACAAGTAACCTGGCAATCCATCAAGGGGGTGCGCCCGCACCCCCTTTTTCCCCGTCTATCGATGAATGTGAGGTGAGCTCTCATGGCAGAGGAAAAACGAGATTATTACGAGGTGCTCGGAATCAAAAAGGGCGCCACAGATGCAGAGATAAAAAAGGCCTATCGGAAGATGGCCCAGAAATATCACCCCGATATGAACCCCGGCAACAAGGAGGCCGAGGCCAAATTCAAGGAGGTCAACGAGGCAAACGAGGTGCTCTCCGACCCGGAAAAGCGCGCGCGGTATGACCAGTACGGCTTTGCGGGCGTGGACCCCAACTTCAACCCCGGCTTTGGCGGCGGTAGTGGCGGGTTTGGCGGGTTCGGCGGCGGCTTTGGCGGCTTCGACTTCGACCTGGGCGGGATTTTCAACGACTTTTTCGGCGGTGGCGGCACGCAGCAGCGGCGCAGCGCCCCCCAGCAGGGGGAGGACATCGTCTCCAAGGTGACCATCACCTTTGAAGAGGCGGCCTTTGGTGTCGAAAAAGAGGTGGAGATCTCCCGCGTTGAGGACTGTCAGACCTGTCACGGCACCGGCTGCGCCGAGGGCAGCACCCCGGAGACCTGTCCGGACTGCCATGGCACCGGCTCGATCCGCACCTCCCGGCAGACACCGCTGGGCGCGTTTGTCCAGACCACATCCTGCCCGCGCTGCAACGGCCGCGGCAAGATCATCAAGAACCCCTGCCCCACCTGTAAGGGCAAGGGCAAGGTGCGCCACAACAAAAAGATCAAGGTCAAAATTCCGGCCGGCATCGATTTTGGCCAGTCCATCCGGATCCGCGGCGAGGGCCATGCCGGCAGCAACGGAGGACCTGCCGGCGACCTGCTGGTGGCCGTCACCGTCCAGCCCCATCCCCTGTTTACGCGCGACGGCGCCAATCTGCGCTGTCAGATCCCCATCTCCTTCACCCAGGCGGCCCTGGGCGCGGAGATCGAGGTGCCGACCCTGGACGGCAAGGTGCGCTATACGGTGCCCGAGGGCACCCAGTCCGGCACCACCTTCCGGCTCAAGGGCAAGGGAATGCCCTATGTGGGCTACAAGACCCGGGGCGACCTGTATGTGACCGCTGTGGTGCACACGCCCACCGGCCTGACGGCCGAGCAGAAGGAGCTGCTTCGGAAGCTGGAGGAGCCGGGCGAGGCAGAGCCGCCCAAACGGAAAAAGTTTTTCGACAAGCACTGAGTACACAGGCGGCGCAGCCCTCCGGCTGCGCCGTTTTTTACGCGCTCTCCACTGGCAGGCGCACTGGTTTGGGCCGAATTTATAAATTTGCCACGGGAAGAAAAATCTGCTATAATGGGAAAAAATTGCGGAAAAAGGGGGATGACCATGTCAGAGCTGCTCGCTTTCTTCCTCAGTCCCGGGCCGTGGCTTCTGGTCCCGCTCATTCTGTTTGGACTGCTGCTGGTGGGCTACTTTGATTTCTACCTTCAGGCCATGCGGCCGCCGGTGGGCACGCTGGAGTGGATCGCCCTCTACGACCGGCCGCCGCTCAGCTTTTCCCAGCACCGCTACCGCCTGTCGCGCTGGGATGCGGTTCCGCTCTGCCTGATTCTGATTTTGATTGCCGGCTGCGCGGTGGCGACGGCCATCTTGCTGCAGTCCGACTCCCAAACGGCGGCAGACGCCTATTGGCTGCTGCTGTTATCCGGGAATCTGGAGCTGGCCGTGGCCCTGCTGCCGGGGTATCTGCTGCTCAAGCGGCTCTTCGGCAGCACCCGTCAGGCCGCCCTCGGCTGTGCAGCTGCGCTGCTGGCCTGCCCCGTGTCCCAGCCCACGCTGAGCGGCGCGGCCTTTGGCCTCACGGCCTGTCTCTGGCTGCTCTACTGCTGGCTCAACTCCGATGCCGACACCCCCCGCCCGGGTGCGCTGATCGCCCTGCTGCTCTCTGTGGCGGCGGCGCTGTTTGCCTTCGTCTGTGATGCGTCAGCCGTGCTCGCCGCACCGGGTCTTCTGGCGCTCTTCGGCGCAGGACTGGCGCTCCGCTTCCGCCGCCGGACCGCCCCCGGCCGGGGCCGGCAGCTCTGGGGGACCCTCGCCGTCACCGCGGCGGCATTTCTGATCTTCACCGCCGCCCTCAGCTTGCTGACGGGCCTGCTGGGCGGCCTTCTCATGCCAGAGGCCCTCTTTGCGCCGCTGCAGTACTACGGTGCGGCAGCCGCGGCCCAGATTCAGGCCCTGGGGCAGATCCATTGGTCCGGCGTGCTCACCCAGGCCTTCTCCAATCCGCTTCTGTGGTGGGGCAGTCTGTTCGCCCTCTGCGCCGCATTGGCGCTCGGAGCGGCAGACCATGACGGCCGCCCGCTGGCCCTGCTGTTGGGCCATCTGGCGCTGCTTCCGGTCTGGCTCTGCACGGGTACCGCCGCCTACGCACTGCTGGCCGCCGCAACGCTGGGCTATGTCTGGAACGGCCTTTTGCGCCGCGGCCACCGGCTGGCGGTGGGGCTCTACGCCGGCTGCACCATGCTGCTGGGCCTGCTCACCCTGTTTTCTCTCTGGCTGTTTATCTGAACCGCCGGTTATGAAATACATTCAATCTGGAAAGGATCTCATTGCACCTTTCCACCCGTTTAGGAGGTAATTGATTATGATCGCACTGGCCAGTGACCACGGCGGCTTTGAGCTCAAAGAGGCCGTCAAGGCAGAACTGCTCGCACAGGGGTACGAATGTCAGGACTTCGGCACCCACAGCACCGAGAGCTGCGACTATCCGGAATTTGCAGCCGCCGCCGCACGCGCCGTGGCAGACGGCACCTGTGACAGGGGCATCGTCATCTGCACCACCGGCATCGGCGTGTCCATTGTCGCCAATAAGATCCGCGGGATCCGCTGCGCACTGTGCGGCGATGTGCTCACCGCCGAGATGACCCGCAGGCACAACAACTCCAACATGCTGGCCATGGGCGCCGGTATCATCGGCAAAAATCTGGCGCTCAAGATCGTCTCCGTCTGGCTGAACACCGAATATGAGGGCGGCCGCCACGACCGGCGCCTGAAGATGATCGACGCGCTGGAGCAGGGCTGAGGCCCGTCTGATCCACTGCGAAAGGGGGTGGCAGTTTGCGCAATCTCTTTAAAATGATGTTTCAGCGGGTCGTATTCGTCTCATTCGCCATTTTGATCCAGCTGCTGATTCTCATCATCATGGTGGTCTACTTTGACACTGCCTGGCGCTGGTTCTCCACGGTCATGTTTATTCTCTCTTTTCTGGCCGTCCTCTATATCCTCTCCGACCGCACCAATCCCAGCTATAAACTGGCCTGGGTCATTCCCATTCTGGCCTTTCCCGTCTTTGGCGGCATCCTCTACATCATGTTTGGCGGCAACAAGCTCTCCAAACGCCAAAAAGCCAAATTCCAGGTTGTAGAGCAGATCACCCGCGCCAATCTGCAGCAGGACCCGGCGATCCTGCACGCGCTGCAGCAGCAGGATCTGCTGGCGGCCACCCAGGCGCAGTATCTGATCCACTGCGCAGACTCCCCCGTGTTTCAAAATACCGAGACCACCTACTACTGCTCTGGCGAGCAGTGTTTTCCCGCCATGCTGCAGGAGCTGCGCCGGGCCGAGCACTATATCTTCATCGAGTATTTCATCATTGAAAACGGTGAAATGTGGGCGGCCATTCTGGAGATTCTCCGGCAGAAGGCCGCCGCGGGCGTGGATGTGCGGGTCGTCTACGACGACTTCGGCTGCATCACGCGTCTGCCCATGCACTACGCCAAGCGCATGCAGCGCCTGGGCATCCGCTGCCACAGCTTCAACCCCTACATCCCCATTCTCTCCACCCGGCTCAACAACCGGGATCACCGCAAATTCATGATCATCGACGGCCGGGTGGCCTTCACCGGCGGCATCAACCTGGCCGACGAGTACACCAACCGGATCGCCCGCTTCGGCTATTGGAAGGACGCCGGGATCCGCCTGCGCGGGGACGCTGTTTACGCCATGACGGTGCAATTTCTGTCCATCTGGCAGACCTTTGAGCCGGAGCAGGATCTGCTGCAGTACCGGCCCGTGCCGTTTGTCACGGCCGGGCAGGGCTTTGTCCAGCCCTATGTGGACACTCCCCTGGACTTTGAGGCCGTGGGTGAGACGGTCTACCGGGATCTGATTGCCCGCGCCAAGCGCTATGTCTATATCATGACGCCCTACCTCGTCATCGACAACAACATGATGACCACCCTCACCGGCGCGGCCAAATCCGGCGTCGATGTGCGCATCATCACCCCCTTCATCCCGGACAAGCGGTATGTCCACGAGCTGACCCGGGCCTACTATGAAAATCTCATTGAGGCCGGCGTGCGGATCTATGAGTTCACCCCCGGCTTTATCCACTCCAAGGTGTTCTGCGTGGACGATGAGTACGCCACCGTGGGCAGCATCAACATGGACTACCGCAGCTTGTACCTGCACTTTGAAAACGGCGTGCTGCTGTATCGTGCAGACGCCATCGCCTCGATCCGCGCAGACTTTGAGCAGACCTTTCCCGTCTGCCAGGAGGTGACACTCCAGCAGTGCCGGTAGGTCCCGCTGATCAACCGGATCTACCGCGCCGTGCTGCGCATGCTGGCGCCGCTGATGTGACAAAAGGCCAGGGCTTTGTGAAAGCCCTGGCCTTTTTCCATCTCTATCCTGCAGATCCCCCTACGGCTGATCCTGCTTCTGCTTGCCCTCCACCATGGTGGAGAGCAGGATCCGGTCGTTTTCCAGCTGGGCGCCCGCCTGCTTTGCAAACTGCTCCAGCAGATCCGCCACCGTCATCTTCTCGCGCGCCGCCCCTGCCACATCGAGGATGATCCGGCCGGCGTTCATCATGATGGTCCGGTTTCCCATCTCCAGCGCCTGCTGCATGTTGTGGGTGACCATCAGGCAGGTGATGTGCCGCTCGGCGACCACGCTGCGCGTCAGCTTCAGCACCTTCTCCGCCGTGGCCGGATCCAGCGCCGCCGTGTGCTCGTCGAGCAGCAGCAGCTTGGGCGTCACCATGGTGGCCATGAGCAGCGTCAGCGCCTGGCGCTGGCCGCCGGAGAGCAGGCCCACCGGGCTCTTCATCCGGTCCTCCAGCCCCATCCCCAGCAGAGAGAGCTGCTCGCGGAACTTCTCCCGGTCGGCGCGGCTCACCCGGCTGAAGATCGCGTGCCGGGCGCGTGACGCCCGCAGATAGGCGATGGACAGGTTCTCCTCAATGCTCATGTTGGGCGCCGTGCCCTTCAGGGGGTCCTGGAACAGATGGCCGATGGAGCTGCTGCGGCGGTACTCCTTCTGGAAGGTCACATCCTCGCCGTCAAGCACGATGGTGCCCTCGTCCACATAGAAGCTGCCCGCGATGGCGTTGAACATGGTGGACTTGCCCGCGCCGTTGGAGCCCACCACGGTGGCAAAGTCGCCGTCCTTGAGATCCAGGCTCAGGTGGTCCAGCGCCTTTTTTTCCGTCACAGTGCCGGGGTTGAAGGTCTTGGAGATTCCATTTAACTGCAGCATCCGCTCACCTCCCCGCGGCCTTCCGGGCCGCCAGCTTGCGCCTTTCAAAGGCCGCGCTCTGCCGGATCCTCGGCATGGCGATGGCCACGGCGACAATCACGGCGGAGACCAGCTTTAGACACGAGGCATCCACATTGAGCCGCAGCGCCAGCGCGATGATAAACCGGTACAGGCAGCTGCCCAGGATGACGCCGAAGACCTTTCGCGCCACATTGCCCCGGCCCCGGCCGCCCACCAGGGTCTGGCCGATGATCAGGCTCGCCAGGGCGCTGGTGACCCTGCCGGTGCCGAGGCTGATGCCG
>JAHZEE010000092.1:0-1388 GCA_019421975.1 Clostridiales bacterium
ATCTCGTCGTCCCGGCCGATGACCGGATCCATCTTATTCTCCCGGGCCTGTGCGACCAGGTCAGTGCCATACTTTTTCAGCGCCTCATAGGTCTGCTCCGGTGTATCCGTGGTCACGCGCTGGCTGCCCCGAATGGTCATCAATACCTGCATACACTGCTCGCGCTCAATGCGGTAGGTCTGCATCAGCTTGTGAACCGTGCTGTCGCCCCGGTCCAGCAGGGCCAGGAACAGGTGCTCCACCGAGACAAACTCGTCTTTCATACTGTCGGCAATGCGCTCGGCCTCGGTAAACACCGTGTCCACCGAGCGGGCGATGTAGTACTTATCCGCCTCGCGGCCAGAGCCTGTCACCTGCGGAAGCTTTTGAACCTCTGCCGTCACCGCTGCGTCCAGACTTTCGACACTCACCCCCATCTGCTTGAGCAGCTGCGGGATCAGCCCCTCCTCCTGCTGCAGCAGCGCCGCCAGAATATGAATCTGTTCAATCTGCTGGTTATGATTTGCAAGCGCCAGATCCTGTGCGCTCTGGATCGCCTCCAAAGACTTCTTTGTATACTTCTGTGCATTCATAATTACACGCCATCCTTTCCCAAAACGGGCACACAGCCCGCCAGATGATCCATCTTTAGCACTCTATCGATTCGAGTGCTAATTCCTTTTCTCATATCATACTTCTGGGATTTCCAAATGTCAACTGTTTTTCCTCTTGAAATTGTTCCATTTTTGCAAACAATTTATGAATAATTTTAGGAGAAAAATCCAGTCTCACCGCGTTGTCGAAGTTTGTCGTTTCTTCTGCATTTTTTAACAGTATTCTAATATTTTCTTTCTATCAATTTTAATATATCAATTTTAGAATAGGGGGCAGAAATGAAAACTCTTTCCTTGTTCCTTCGTTATCATTTCATCCGCGCGGCATCGACAAACTGGTCATTTGTCGATGCCGCGCCTCTCCTTTTTATGGCCCGCTTTCCTGCCGTTTGGCATTGCAAGGATACCTATATAATATAAAGAACAGCGCGATGCAGATTGCATCGCGCTGTTCTATGTAAATCCAAGTTTTTTCTCTTAGCGCTTGTTGCTCTTGACCCACAGGCCGAAGGACTCAGCAGCCTTGATGAGCTCATCGCGGTAATCCGGATGTGCCAGCTCGATGACCGCTGCGGTACGCTGCCAGGTGGACAGGCCCTTCATGTTCTTGCAGCCGAACTCGGTGCAGAGGTAGAAGGTGTGGTAACGGGGCACGGAGGTGATGGTGCCCGGCTCAAAGGTCGGAACAATGCGGGACTCACGATGCTTCTGGCCGTCCGGACCCTTGACCATTGCGGTGGAGTTCATGCACACGAAGCCCTTGCCGCCCTTGGACAGGAAGGAGCCGTAGATGAA
>JAHZEE010000092.1:1398-3819 GCA_019421975.1 Clostridiales bacterium
GCCGACACCGGAGATCTGGCGCGGGCCAACGGACTCAGAGGAGACCTGGGAGAACAGGTCGATCTTCAGGCCGTTGTTGACAGCAAAGACATTGTCGTTCTGGCCGATGACATACGGATCGTTGGTGTAGTTGGAGGGCATCTTCATCGCGCCGTCGTTCTCATCCAGGAACTCATACAGCTCCTTGGAGCCCATGGCGAAGGTGAAGATCATCTGGCCCTTGTTGATGTTCTTCATGCTGTTGTCGACCTTACCGGCCTTGTACAGGCTCATGAAGGAGTCCATCATCATCTCGGTGTGGACGCCCAGGTGCTTGACATCGGAATCCACGATGGCCTCGCCGATCTTGTTGGGGATACCGCCGATACCCAGCTGCAGGCAGCAGCCGTCGTGCAGCTCGTTCATCAGCAGCTTTGCGATCTCAGCATCCGCCTCGTTGGACGGAACCTTCGGCAGCTCCTCCAGCGGCATGTTGTCGCCCTCGACAACTGCGGCAACCTGAGAAATATGGATAGAACCCATGGCGCCGCAGTTGACGCGCGGCGCATTCTTGTTGACCTCAATGATGATGTTCTTGCAGTTCGCAGCGTTGGCCAGCTGGTTGGAGTAGGTGGTGCTCAGGTTGAAATAACCATGCTTGTCCATGGGGCTTGCGACAAAGAAGCAGGCATCCGGATTGCGGTACTCCAGGATGGACTTGACATTCTCCTCGTAGGAGCCGACCAGATAGAAGGCGTTGGTGCGGCGGGACTGCGGGGTCAGAGAACGGTCGTTGATACGGAAATGCTCATGGTTCGGGTCGACCTCATAGGTCTTGGACTGCATGCGCAGCGTGGAGGCGTCGATGTCGATGTCGTACAGCTCGTCGACACGCTTTGCCAGTGCGGCGTCCAGCGCATACGGGACAGTCACGAACTCGCCGTAGGCAATGGTGTCGCCACTCTTGATGCTCTTAACGGCCTCATCCGCAGTCGTCAACTTCTCCTGATACATCTTCTGGAAGTTCTCAAAGGTATTGATCATGGGTTTGTTTCCTCCTTGTGGTTGTTCAATCCGGTTCCTTCTCCGGTTTTCATAACTCCCACCAGTGCCAAGGCCAAAATGGGCATACCAATCTCTATGGTCCCGGCCTGGAATCAAATTTAAGTTTACACTTGAATTTGTCTCAAGTCAACAGGATTCTGCAAAGTGATAGGCCAAAAAATCCCTGTAAAAATTATGCCTTTTGACAAGGATTTCACAAGAAATCCGCCGGACTGGCAGGGGCCGGTCCGGCGGATTCTCTGATTTTATACGCTGCGGAACCACTGGGTCCAGTAGTTGCCGTCGGCATCGTAGCCGACACCGATCTGCGTATAATTCTCATTCAGGATATTGGCGCGATGACCTTCGGAGTTCATCCAGGCATTGACAACCGCCTCTGCGCTGGTGTAGCCCTTGGCGATGTTCTCACCGGCGGACTGATAGGAGATTCCCAGCTGCTTCATCATCTGGAACGGCGTGCCATAGGTGGGACTGTTGTGATCGAAATAGCCATTGTCGGACATGTCCTGAGATTTGAGGCGTGCCCCCTCCGACAGCTCGGCACTGTAGCTCAGCGGCTGCAGACCATAGGCAGCGCGGGCCTCGTTGACCAGCTCCACAACCTGCATCTCCATGCTGTCCCCGGCCTCCGGCTCATCCGGCTGCTCCGGGGTTTCCGGCTCATCCGGGGTCTCTGGCTGCTCTGGAATCTCAGGCTGTTCCGGCATATCCGGATACTCCGGGAGCTCCGGATACTCCGGCGTCTGCGGATATTCCGGACACTGCGGAGCGGTCGGGCAGTCCGTGGGCTGCTGGCAGCCGGAATCTGTGTTCTGACCGCACTGATTCCAATTGCACAGCATCTGCCAAATTGTCTCGCAGTTTGACGATGTACAGCGAAGGCTTGCGGCCGAGGCCGGCACAACGGCGGCGGTCATCATTGCGATGACCATGATCCAAGTGGTAATTTTTCGTTTCATAATTTTCCCTCCTTGTCAAAATTGTAACTCTTTTGTAACCATTTTGACAACAGGTAAAATTTTCCCGGAAGGTATTGCCAATTTTGAACAGGTTTCTTGTTTTTTTCTCTTTAAAAGATTATAATACGAAAAAAGAAAGGCGGTGTCGCATGGAACGCCACGGATTCATTCGGGATATTTTGGATGTAAAGGTACTGATTTTGTTCGTCATGGCGCGGGCGGAAGCGCCGGCAGATGCAGATACCATCTATGCGCTCTGCTTTCAGGATGACTGCCTGAGCTATTTCGATGTGAAAGAGGCACTGCCCCAATTGGTTCAGTCCGGCCATCTGGAAGAGCACAACGGCCGGTACTCCATTACAGAGAAGGGACGGCTCCATGGCGCTGCCACAGAGGATTCCATCGCCTATCCTGTGCT
>JAHZEE010000092.1:3829-6256 GCA_019421975.1 Clostridiales bacterium
GAACAGCACAATCTGGAGGTCCGCCGCGCCGGGCAGATCCACGCCGAAGTGCTGGAGCACGATTCCGGCGAGCTCTCCACGGTCAAGACGATCTCCGACGGCAGCGCTGTGCTCATGCGGCTGGAATTGGCCGTTCCCAACCAAAAGCAGGCCCAGCGGGTGGCCCAGGCCTTTGAGGCGCGGGCCGATGCGATCTATGCCAAGGTGCTGCACGCCGTACTAGAGGAGTTGGACGATCACCATGCGGGAGTATAACAGGCTCTCCGCCGTTTTAACCGAGCAGATGGCTGCTCACAGACTTTCTGCACGGGAGGTCTCCAATTTGGCGGGCATCGATCTGTCCACCATGCGTCGGCTTGTCAACGGGCGCTACCGCAGCACCAGTGTGCGCAATTTGGTCGTGCTCGCCAGGATGTTCGGCTACTCTCTTGCTGATTTCTTAGACACAATTGCATAACAAAAGGGCAGCCAAATGGCTGCCCTTTTTTCGCGCTGTTATGGGTTCAAAACCAGCAGATTCTCCTCCGGCTCCAACGCGCCGCTCTGTATTTCATAGCGGTCGCCAAACTGATCCAGGACCTCCTGGGCCACCTCCTGCGGCACCAGATACCGTCCGGAATCCAGTTCCGTCTCATAGGGCTGCAGAAGCTGCAGAAGCTTGGTATCCCACGCCTGTCCATCTCCCTTTACCGTGACTGCCGGGCCAGCGGTCAGCATGCTCCCTCCGTCCGTCTCTGCCGAATCCAGGGCCGCCATCTCCGGACTTCCGCTTTCCGGCAGGCTCTGGCTCTCTGCCAGATCGGCGGTCGCGTCCGTCTCCGGCTGCAGTTCGTCTCTGCTCTGCATCTGCACGCGGGTGTTCTGCTGCAAGTTGGCTGAGGAGGCATCGTCGCCCACATTCCCCAGGCGAAGCGAACCGGAGCCGACGACGAGCACCAGCACTGCAGCGGCGGCCCAGACGGTCCCCCGGCCAAAGGCGAACCGCTTGCGTTTTCCTCTTTTTTCCAGACCAATTTTATACATCACGCCGGCTGCCAGCTGCTCCGGCGCCTCCACCTCCAGCTGCTGCACCTGGGCGTCCATCTGCTCATATTGATGCAGCAGGGACCGGCAGGCAGGGCAGGTGTGAAGATGTGCCTGCAGCTGCGCCTCTTCCGCCGCACTGTTGGCGCCGTCCAGATGGCCGTGGAGCAGCGGCAGCATTTCCTCACAGCTCATGCGTCTTCACCCCCTTCTGCAGCTATTGACGAAGCGGCAGGTGAAAAGTTCCCATTCTGCAGCAGCTTCTGCCGCATCTTCTCCCTGGCGCGCGCGATGCGGGACTTGACTGTCCCCTCCTTCAGTTCCAGCGCCTCTGCGATCTGCTGATAGCTGAGCCCATCTATGACGCGCATGGTGAGGGCCATCCGGTAGTCCGGCTCCAGCGCCTGAAGCGCGTCTGCCACCGCCGCCTGGTGTTCCTTTTGGAGCACCAGCATCTCCGGCCCCGGCTTCGGATCCGGCAGCGGAAGCTCCTGCTCCGTCTGTTCCTGCACGCTCTGCAGAGAGATCACTTTTCCGCGTTTTTGCTTTCGCAAAAAATCGATGCAGAGGTTGGTTGCAATCCGGTACAGCCAGGTGGAAAAGGCGGAATCAAATTGAAACGCCGCCAGGTTTCTCCAGGCCCGCAGGAAGGTCTCCTGTGCCAGATCATACGCATCATCCGCGTTGCCCGTCATGCGGAGTGTCAGGTTATAAATGCCCTTTTGGTAGCGCAGCACCAGCTGCTCAAACGCATGCTCCTGCCCCTCTGCCGCCTGGCGGACCAGCGCCTGCTCTTCCTGCTCCATCGTATCACCTCAAATCCCGTTTGATGCCCTTTGCCGCAGCGTAGACCTCCTCCAAGGAGGAGAGCATGGAAAGCCGCTCTCTATAGTATCCCGCGTGGGGAACACCCCGCAGGTACCACACAAAGTGCTTGCGCGCCTCCAGGCACGCAATGTGTTCTCCCTTGTCCTGCACCGCCAGCTCAATCTGCCGCACAGCCGTGTCCACCCGCTCCGCCAGCGCCGGACGCGGCGGCACCGGCTCGCCGCGCAGCGCTGCGGCCACCTGCTGAAAAATCCAGGGGTCCCCAAAGGCGGCCCGGCCGATCATCACGCCGTCTGCGCCGGTCCGGCGCAGACAGCGCAGCGCCTCCTCCGCGCTTGTCACATCCCCATTGGCCACCACGGGGATCCCGACAGCCTGCTTGACCCTGGCGATCTCGTCCCAGTCCGCCCGGCCGGAATACTGCTGCGCACGGGTTCTGCCGTGCACCGCCACCATGGCCGCGCCGGACGCCTCGACACCCTGCGCAAATTCCACCGCATTGAGGCTGCCGCGGTCCCATCCCAGCCGAATCTTTACCGTGACCGGCACCGGGACGGCCCGGCACACCTGCCGGAC
>JAHZEE010000092.1:6288-6856 GCA_019421975.1 Clostridiales bacterium
GGCGTCCGCATCAGTCCGCTTCCGTCTCCGTTCGCCGCCACCTTCGGCACCGGACAGCCCATGTTGAGGTCAATCCAGTCGCAGTCTGCCCGCTCCAGCACAATCTGGGCGGCCTGGGCCATGATCGCTGGGTCACTGCCAAAGAGCTGCACACCGAAGGGCGTGCCCGGGTTTCGCTTCATGAGGCCCAGACTCTTCCGGTCCTGGTAGACCAGCGCCCGGGAGGAGACCATTTCAGAGACTGTCATGCAGGCGCCGTGCTCTGCGCAGACCGTGCGAAACGCAAGATCTGTGACTCCCGCCATGGGGGCCAGAACCGCGCCCGCGCCAAGTTGCTTTGCTTCTAGCTGCATGGAACTACTCCTTTTCCTCCGGTTCCGTTTTCTTTCGCCACTATATCACAGAACCCCCGCCTTGGCAACCCGGATTACACCGCCTTTCCCGCCCGACAAAGAGGGCTGTGCCGCAGTGCGCCACAGCCCTCTTTGTCTCTTATATCAGGCTGCTCACAATCCAGAGCAGTCCCACAGCCAGCGCGCCAAACGCAGTGTAGGCCGCCAGTGGGAGC
>JAHZEE010000093.1 GCA_019421975.1 Clostridiales bacterium
GCATGAGCGACGACGGCTCGTGCGGGCAGCAGGGCTATGTGGCAGACGGTGTGCGCCAGATGCTGGCGCAGGGGGAGTATGCGGCTGTGATGGCCTGCGGCCCCAGGATGATGCTCAGGACTGTGGCGGCCGCAGCGCAGGAGGCCGGCGTTTTGTGCTATGTCTCCATGGAAGAGCGCATGGGCTGCGGCATTGGGGCCTGCCTGGTGTGCGCCTGCAAGACCCAAAAAGACGGCAAAACGGGATACCAGCATGTCTGCAAGGACGGGCCTGTGTTCCCGGCAGAGGAGGTGTGCTGGGATGATTGATCTGTCGGTAAACCTGGCCGGCGTCACCCTGAAAAATCCCATTGTTGTGGCCTCCGGCACCTATGGATTTGGCCATGAGTTCGCGGAGTTCTATGACCTTTCAGAGCTTGGCGCGATCTGCGCCAAGGGGCTGACGGTCCATAAAAGGGATGGAAATCCGCCGCCCCGGATCGCGGAGACGCCGGCGGGGATTCTCAACAGCGTGGGGCTGCAGAATCCCGGCGTGGACGCCTTTTGCGAGCAGGAGATGCCGTACCTCAAAAGGAGCGGCACAAAAATCATCGCCAACATCTCCGGCAACACGCTGGAGGAATTCACGGAGCTCTCGGAGAAGGTGTCGGCCGCGGGGGTGGATCTCATCGAGGTCAACATCTCGTGCCCGAATGTGAAGCACGGGGGGCTTGCCTGGGGCACGCAGCCGGCCTCTGCGGCGGCGGCCACTGAGGCGGTTAAAAAAGCGGCTGCGGTGCCGGTCATGGTGAAGCTCTCGCCCAATGTGACGGACATCACGGAGATTGCCAGAGCGGTGGAGGCGGCGGGCGCGGATGCGCTGAGCCTGATCAACACCCTGCTGGGAATGCGCATTGACATTGAGACGCGCCGGCCGATCCTGCACAACAATATGGGCGGCCTGTCGGGGCCGGCCGTGCTGCCGGTGGCGGTACGGATGGTCTACCAGGTGGCGCAGGCGGTCAAGCTCCCCATCCTCGGCATGGGCGGCGTGTCAACCGGCGCGGACGCGGTGGAGATGATGATGGCGGGCGCCACGGCCGTGGCGGTGGGCACGGCCTGCTTTGCTGACCCCTATGCCCCCATCAAGGTGCGCGACGGTCTGGCAGACTATCTGCAGCGGCACCATCTGGAGCAGGCGAGCGGGCTGACCGGGACGGTGCGGCCCTACGAATCGATCTAAGGCGGAGACCCATGACACAAATTTACATCATTCGCCATGCAGAGGCGGAGGGAAACCTCTACCGCCGGCTCCATGGCCAATACGACTCGCTGGTGACGGAAACGGGAAAGGCGCAGATTGCCGCGCTGCGCAGGCGGTTTGAGCGCGTGCCGGTGGACGCCTGTTACGCCAGCGACCTGATCCGGACCCGCATGACGGCGCAGGCTGTCTGTGGGCCAAAGCATCTCAAACTGCAGCCTGATCCCAGGTTCCGGGAGATCCGGATGGGCGTCTGGGAGGATGTCCCGTTCGGCGAGGTGGCAGAGCGGGAAAAGTACCTGCTGGACCGCTTTAATGAGGATCCGGCCCATTGGTATGTCTCCGGCGCAGAGCGCTATGAAGCGTATACAGAGCGGTTTTTAGATGCCATGACGGAGGCAGCAGAGGCCCATGCGGGGCAGACCATTGCAATTTTTTCCCATGGCTCGGTGATTCGGGGGGTGCTGATGCGCCTGTTCTACGGCGCAGACCATCCGGAACAGACCGGCCACTGCGACAACACGGGCGTCACACTGCTGGAATACGAGGCCGGCCAATACCGGCTGGTCTACAAAAATGACAATTCCCATCTCCCGGAGGAGATCTCCACCCTGGCAAAGCAGAGCTGGTGGCGGCAGGATGGGAAGACGGTGGATCACAACCTGTGGTACCGCCCGGTCGGAGAGGATGCGGAGACCTATCTGCAGTTCCGGCAGGAGGCGTGGCACTCCATCTATGGAAATCTCGACGGGTATCAGCCGGCGGCCTTTTGGTGTGACGCGAAGCGCTGCGCAGAGGAAAGAGCGGAGGCTGTGGCGTTTGCCATGCTGGGCGAGCAGATCGTGGGCCTGGTACAGCTGGATTTGGAGCGAAAGGCCGCGCAGAGGGCGGGATATATCTCCTTTTACTATATGCGGCCAGCCTATCAGAATCTCGGACTTGGCGTCCAAATGCTGGGACACTGTATCAGCATTTGCCGCCCCATGGGCCGCACAGGGCTGCAGCTCTCTGTCTCCCCCAGAAACACAAGGGCGCTGCGCTTTTACAGCCGCTATGGGTTTGGAGCCATCGGGAAAACGGCGGGGGCGCATGGCGATCTCACACTCATGGAGAAGTCCATTGACCGCAGCCCTTATTTGCGGCCCGCGCAGCAGACGAGCCTGGACTGACATAGAACATACAAAAAACCGGCATAATATAATCATGCCGGTTTTCTGCTGCGTGTTATCGGGCGGCGTCTGTTACCGCTTCGCCCACATCGGCCACTGCGTCGCCGGCACCCTTGACTGCATCGCCTGCGCCGTCGACAATGTCCTTTGCCCCATCCTTCAGGTCGTCCGCGGCCTTAGAGGCATTGCCTGCGGTGGTGCTGGTGTTGCCGCCGTCCGTGTTGCCGGCCGCGTCGTTGGTCTGAAGATCGTTGGCGGCGTCGTCCTTGTCGCCCTTTTCGTCTGTGCCCGGCGTGGGCATGGTGTCATTGGTGGTCGGCACCTTGTCGGTATCTGCGGTATTGTTGTCCTTCGTATTGCCGCAGCCTGCGAGCACAGTGACCAGCGCCAGAGACGCCAAAATCAAAGAAAGTTTGCGGTTCATATTCCATTCCTCCGTTGTTTTACAAAAATGATTGCAGAAGTAGTATGTTCCGCATGGACGAGAATAAACGGGTAAGTTTTACCGAAAAGCAAAACGGATGGCCAGTTGACAGAAAAAGTGTTCCGGCGCTTGTGAAAATCCCCTTCCTGTGGTATGATATCTTACATACTATCATATTCTATTTCTTTAGACGCAGAAGACTGCAGACATCAAAAAGAAATCGGAGGCGCAACTATGAGTGAAACAAAAATTCCAGAACGCAGTGAGCGGGCGCAGGCGGATCTCTGGGATCTCACAGATCTCTATGCTTCTGACAGCGACTGGCAAAAAGAGTTTGAGGCCCTGAAGGAACTGGCAGCCCGCATCCCGTCTTACCGCGGCACGCTTGGCAAAAGCGCCGGGACACTTCTGGAATACGCCAAGCTCGATGAGCAGATCGGCCTGCTGCTGGACCGGCTGGCCAACTACGCCCAGCGGAAAAATGACGAGGACACCCGCGTGGCAGAATATCAGGCTATGGTTGCAAAGCTGACGGCGCTTTGGGTGGAGGTTGCGGCGGCCGGCGCCTTTGAGACGCCGGAGCTGCTTGCGATTCCGGAGCAGACGCTGGAGCAGTTTTATAAAGAGGAGCCGGCGCTGGAGCTCTACCGCCGCAGCTTCTGGAATATCCGGCGGAAGAAGGAACACATTTTGTCTGATGCCGAGGAAAAATTGTTGGCGCAGGCCCGGGAGATGGCCCAGGCGCCGGACACCATCTTCTCCATGTTCAACGATGCAGATCTTACCTTTGAAGATGCGGTGGATGCGGCCGGCGTCCGCCATCCGCTCAGCCAGGGAACCTATGTGTCCTACCTTGAGAGCCCGGACCGGGCGCTGCGCAGGTCCGCCTTTGAGCACCTGTATGCACAGTATGGCGCATTCCGAAATACAATTGCGGCCGTGCTGGCGGCCCAGGTCAAGCAGCTTCAGTTCTTCTCCCAGGCGCGGCACTACCCCTCCAGCCTCCATATGTCGCTGGACAACACCAATGTGCCGGTTGAAGTGTACTATAATTTGATCGATACGGTTCACAAAAATCTGGACCGCATGCACCGCTATGTGGGGCTGCGCAAACGGCTGCTGGGCCTGGAGGAGCTGCACATGTACGATGTCTATGCCCCGCTTGTAAAGACGGAAAAGCGCCACATTCCCTTTGAGCAGGCAAAGCAGACCGTCTATGATGCGCTGGCGCCCATGGGCGAGGCATACCGCGCCATTTTGCAGGAGGGCTATGACCACCGCTGGATTGATGTCTATGAGAATGCCGGCAAGCGCTCGGGCGCGTATTCCGCAGGGCCCAAGGTGCATCCCTATGTGCTGCTCAACTATACGGGCACACTGGACAGCCAGTTTACGCTGGCCCACGAGATGGGGCATGCCATCCACTCCTACCTGTCCAATCAGACGCAGCCTGCGGTCTATGCCGACTATGTGATCTTTGTGGCAGAGGTCGCCTCGACCTGCAACGAGACGCTGCTCATGTACCATCTGCTGGATCAGACGACAGACCGTCAGGAGCGGGCCGAGCTGATCAACCACTTTTTGGAGCAGTTCAAAGGGACACTCTACCGGCAGACCATGTTTGCGGAATTTGAGCTTAAAATCGCAGAACGCAACCAGCGTGGGGAGAGCCTGACGGCGGAGGACCTGTGTGCGCTCTACCGCCAGCTCAATGAGGCCTACTTCGGCCCGGAGATGGTGCTTGATCCCCAGATTGATATGGAGTGGGCCAGAATTCCGCATTTTTACTATCATTACTATGTGTTTCAGTACGCCACTGGGTTCTCTGCGGCCATTGCGCTGGCGCGGCGGATTCGCCGCGAGGGCGAGGCTGCGGTGCGGGACTATCTGGGCTTTTTGTCCGGCGGGTGCTCCAAGGATCCCATTGATCTGCTCAAGGGAGCGGGGGTGGACATGACCACCGCCGCGCCGGTTCAGGAGGCCCTGGATCTGTTTGCAGAATTGCTCGATGAGATGGAGCAGCTCACGGAGGAAAAGTGAGATGGCAGACGAGATTTTTATTCCGGTGCTCCACAGCTTTGAAAATGGAAACACCTTCTCCGGCTCTGACGGTTCGATGCGCTTTTTTCTCCGGCCGCAGCTGGAGCAGGAAGGGCAGTCGCATATTCTTGCAGAGCTCTGGCATGGGCCGCTGTGTTATGAGAAGAGCGAGATAGAGCACACGCAGGTGTTCGATATGACAGAGGAGGGGCGGCTCCAGATTGAGGCCTGGCTGAAAGAGCATCGATAGAAAGAGGCGCAGAGAATGAACAACGAAGCGCGCACAGCGCAATTTCACACCCTGCTGAGGCGGGGAGATGTGGGCCGCTACTGCATTTTGCCGGGGGATCCCGGCAGATGCGAGCTGATTGCGGCGCAGTTTGACAACCCGGTTCGGGTGGCACAGAATCGGGAATACACCACCTATACCGGCCCGCTTTTCGGGCAAAAGGTAAGCGTGAGCTCAACGGGAATCGGCGGGCCGTCTGCCGCCATTGCGATGGAAGAACTGGTGGCGGTCGGCGCGGAGGTGTTCTTGCGGGTCGGCACCTGCGGCGGCATCGCCCCGCAGGTGCGCCCCGACGATGTGGTGATCGCAACCGGGGCGATCCGGATGGAGGGGACCAGCCGGGAGTATGCGCCGATCGAATATCCGGCGGTTGCAGATTTTGAGGTCACCACCGCACTGGCAGAGGCGGCACAGCGGCTGGGAAAACCGTGGCACACAGGCGTGGTCCAGTGCAAGGACTCCTTCTATGGCCAGCACTCGCCGCAGCGCAGCCCCGTGGCATACATGCTGCTGGAGAAGTGGGAGGCGTGGAAAAAGCTGGGGGTGCTCGCCAGTGAGATGGAGTCGGCAGCGCTGTTTGTGACGGCCGCAGCGCTCGGCGTGCGGTGCGGTACGGTGCTGCATGTGATCTGGAATCAGGAACTGGAAAAGCTGGGGGCGCCGCAGACGGAGAGCCATGACACCTCGGCGGCCGTGGAGATTGCGGTCGAGGCCATAAAACAGATGATCCGGAGGGATCAGCAGAAATGATTCAGGATATTGCGCCCAAGGTGATGGTCAATACCTATTATGATTTGCAGCCAGAGGCGGGGGACTTCATCCTGAGCTTTCAGAACGACAAGATATTATGTCAAAACGACTCCGACGCCCTGCGCTATCCCTGTCTGTCCCAGATTGGGACGGAGGATGTTACATATGTGTACCTGTTCGCCATGGATAAGGTCCGCTATTTTTTGGCGGAACCACGCCAGCCGGTTCAGGCGGCGGGGTTCGGCTATCATGGGCTTGGCATTCTGCGCAAGCTGGGACCGAAGGAAGCCGCCTATGCGGGGATGACGGCCTATCACCTCAATGGCTGGTACCGCAGCCACTGCTATTGCGGCTGCTGCGGCGCTAGGACGGTCTGGAGCCACGCAGAGCGTCGGATCGACTGCCCGAAGTGCGGCCATCCGTCCTATCCGCAGATTGCGCCCTGCATCATTGTGGCGGTGACGGACGGCGACCGCCTGCTGCTGACCCGCTATGCAGGCGGCGCCTACCGGCGCTATGCACTGGTCGCCGGCTTTTCGGAGATCGGCGAGAGCAGCGAGCAGACGGTACACCGGGAGGTTCTGGAAGAGACCGGCGTTCATATCAAGAACCTTCGATTTTATAAGAGTCAGCCTTGGGGCTTTTCCGGCAGCTTGCTGATGGGCTACTTTGCAGAACTAGATGGGGATCCGACGATCACCCTGCAGCAGGAGGAGCTGTCAGAGGCAGTCTGGAAGCGACGCAATGAGATCGACTTTGTAGACGATGGAATTTCACTGACTGGAGAGATGATCCGGAAATTTGTAGAGGAGGGAAATCCATGACCATTACAACAAAAGGAAGATACGCCCTGCGGATCTTATTGGATCTGGCGCAGCAGGATCCGGAGATGGTTGTGCCGCTCAACGCCATTGC
>JAHZEE010000094.1:0-5201 GCA_019421975.1 Clostridiales bacterium
TCTGAACTTTGTCCGAAACACCTTCCGGGTCCGGGGCGACACGGTGGAGATCTACCCGGCCTATGCCTCCGGCAAGGCCATCCGGGTGGAGCTGTTCGGCGACGAGGTGGACCGGATCTCGGAGATCAATCCCCTCACCGGCATGGTCAACTGCGAGCTGGGCCATGTGGCCATCTATCCCGCCAGCCACTATGTGGCCTCCAAGGAGAAGATGGCCGCGGCGCTCAGGGAGATTGACCGGGAGATGCACGAGCAGGTCCGGTTCTTTGAGGACAACGGCAAGCTGCTCGAGGCGCAGCGCATCCGCCAGCGGACCATGTACGACATGGAGATGATGGAGGAGCTGGGCTTCTGCACCGGCATTGAAAATTACTCCCGGATCATCTCCGGCCGGGCGCCCGGCTCGGCGCCCATGACGCTCTTGGACTACTTCCCGGACGATTTTCTCATGTTCATCGACGAGAGCCATGTGACGCTGCCCCAGGTGCGGGCCATGTACAACGGCGACCGCTCGCGCAAGGAGAGCCTGGTGAACTATGGCTTCCGCCTGCCGTCCGCCTTCGACAACCGGCCGCTCAAATTTGACGAGTTTGAGAAGAAGCTCAACCAGGTGGTCTATGTCTCGGCAACCCCCGGCGAGTACGAGCGCACCCGGTCGGGCCAGATCGTCGAGCAGGTCATCCGGCCCACTGGCCTGCTCGACCCGCGCATCCTTGTGCGGCCCATCGAGGGCCAGATCGACGATCTCATCGGCGAGATCAACGCCGTCACCGCCCGCGAGGAGCGGGTGCTGGTGACGACCCTCACCAAAAAGCTGGCGGAGGATCTGACCGCCTATCTGCAGAAGGCCGGCATCCGGGTGCGCTATATGCATTCGGATATCGGCGCCATGGAGCGCATGGAGATCATCCGCGATCTGCGCCTGGCCAAGTTTGATGTGCTGGTCGGCATCAACCTGCTGCGCGAGGGCCTGGATCTGCCGGAGGTCAGCCTGGTGGCCATCCTGGATGCGGACAAGGAGGGCTTTTTGCGCTCCGAGACCAGCCTCATCCAGACCATTGGCCGCGCGGCCCGCAACGCCGACGGCCGGGTCATCATGTACGCCGACAGCCAGACGCCGGCCATGAGGGCCGCCATCTCTGAGACAGAGCGGCGCCGCGGCCTTCAGGCGGCCTATAACGAGGCCCACGGCATCGTGCCCAAGACCGTCAAAAAGTCGGTCCGCGACCTCATCGAGATCTCCAAATCCGCCACGGAGAGCTACCGCTCCGACGGGGTGAAGATGACGAAGCAGGAAAAGGAGAAGGAGATCGCGCGCCTGGAAAAGCAGATGCGCGACGCGGCCAAGATGATGGAGTACGAGTATGCCGCCGTGCTCCGCGACCGCATCATCGAGCTGCGCGGCAGTTGACGCGACGGGCAGAACATGATACAATAACGCCGATTCCCGCCGGTATGGCGGAATTGGCAGACGCCCGGGACTTAAAATCCCGTGGGAGTAATCCCGTACCGGTTCGATCCCGGTTACCGGCACCAAGGCCGGAGCAAGCAATGCTTGCTCCGGCCTTTTTGCATCTTTATAAAGCCTCTAAGCGGAAATAACGCGCAGGCAGACGCCCTGCGCTTTGGCATATTCAATGGTATTGCGCGTTCCCCCGGCGGTTCCGTTGTAGACCGCGATCACCCGCGAGGCACGATTCACCATCCACTCATTTCGGATCTGGAACGCAGCATAGGAGAATCGTGGCGTCAGAATCTTGGTGTAGTCCGACGCCTCGAGCACCATTTGGTAGCGCTTCTGCCAGTCCGCAGACCACTTTTTTTCAAATTCCGGATACGGAATCGCACAGACCAGGCGCAGATCCGGGTTCTCTTTCTTACGATCCGCAACAATCTGCCCAGCCCAGAGGTCGGTTCCTCTGGCCATCCCGGTGATAAAGGTGGTGAAGCCCTCTTTAATCGCCAGGTCTATCTCCTCTCTCAGATCCACCAGAATCTGCCCCGCATTCCTGCTGCACTTCTCCGGCCGGTGGCCGGTAAAGCAGCAGCGGTGCGCACGCAGCTGAAGCTCTTTTTCGCTCATTGTCACACATCCCTTTGCCCATAATTCCTTCAAGGGCATCGGCTTTTGTCACAAAAAGCGTTCCTCAAATGTCCATTTTTTCCAATTCAATCCGATCTTTTGAAAAATCTTCCTATTTATGATTTTATCGTAATTCTTATACGCTTTTAATTATTATTGGGAATAATAAATTGAAGTAAGATGAACTTGATGGTGATGAACATGATTGATATTCTTGGCCGAATTAGTACGCTCAGGATGGAACGGAACTGGACGGAGTATCAGTTGGCAGTGCGCGCTGAACTTCCGCAGACCACAATTTCCTCATGGTACTGCAGGAAGATGCTCCCCTCAATCGGCTCGATTGAGAAGCTGTGCAATGCCTTCAATCTCACCCTGTCCCAGTTCTTCTCCGAAGACGGCGAGCCGGTAGAATTGCAACCAGATCAGCAATTATTACTGGACAAATGGGCCGCTCTGACAGAGCCGCAGAAAGCCGCAATTTTACAGCTGTTGCAGGCACTTTAAAGCCGTGCTCTTTTGGTTACGCCCATTCTAGCAAAGTAAAAACGCGAAAATTGTCGAACCCTGTCGGATTCCGTTAAAATCAGAAAAAACAGCAGTTCGGCCGTTTCAGGTCCGCTGCTGTTTTGTCCTTTTCTGGAGATATTCCGTTCCATCCCATCACAAGCAAACAACTTGCTTGTTTTTCTTAAAACTTTGCCTGAAAACTTGGCAGATTTGACCCTTGCAAATTCCAGACAACAAGATTACACTAAGGCCCTAGGTCTTTATGCAATCTTAATGCAGTGGACAGGGGGCCAATTTTTATGGCAAAAACAACGATGCGAGACCTGACGAGTGGGCCGCCCATGCGGCTGATTCTGGGATTTCTGCTGCCCATGCTGTTCGGACTTCTGTTCCAGCAGTTTTACAACATGGTTGACACCATTGTCGTGGGCAAGTGCCTGGGCGTGGACGCCCTGGCCGGGGTGGGCTCTACCACCTCGATCAACTTCCTGGTCATCGGCTTCTGCACGGGTGTCTGCAGCGGCTTCTCCATCCCGGTGGCACAGAAATTCGGCCAGCGGGACTACGACGCCATGCGGAAATATGTCGGCAACATTCTGTGGCTCACAGTGATTTTGGCGGTCGTTTTAACAGCGGCCACCTGTCTTTTGTGCGCCCAAATTCTCCGATGGATGAACACCTCAGAGGACATCTTCCCCTATGCCTACAACTATATCTTCCTGATCTTTCTGGGGCTGCCCGCCACCTTTCTGTACAACACGCTCTCCGGCCTCATCCGGGCGCTGGGCGATTCCAAAACGCCCCTGCTGTTTCTGCTGCTCTCGTCTGCGCTCAACATCGTTCTGGACATTCTCTCCGTGACGGTGCTGCAGATGGGTGTGGCCGGCCCCGGCGCGGCGACGGTGGTCTCCCAGCTCATCTCGGGCCTGCTGTGCCTTCTGTATGTGAAAAAGCGCTTTGAGCTGCTCCACCCGGCCCGCCGGGATCTGCGCCTGGACGGCGGCTATGTCCGCCGGCTGCTGCTCATGGGGCTGCCCATGGGCCTGCAGTACTCCATCACGGCCATCGGCAGCATTGTGCTCCAGTCGGCCGTCAACACGCTGGGCACGGTCTATGTGGCCTCCATGACCGCCGGCAGCAAGGTCAGCCTCTTCTTCTGCTGCCCCTTCGACGCCATGGGCGCGACGATGGCCACCTATGCCGGCCAGAACGCCGGCGCGGGCAAGCTCGAGCGCATCCACAAGGGCGTGCGGGACTGTATGCTTTTGGGCGCCATCTACGCGGTGCTGGCCTGCGCCTTCCTGTGGCTGTTCGGCGATGCGCTGGCCAACCTGTTCCTGGACACCAGCGCGCCGGAGCAGATCAGCGCCATCCGCTCCAACGCCCACCTGTTTTTGATCGGCAACAGCCTGTTCTACATCCCGCTGGCCGCCGTCAATGTCTTCCGCTTTACCATCCAGGGGCTGAGCTTTTCCATGCTGGCAGTCTTTGCCGGTGTCTTTGAGATGGTGGCGCGCAGCGTCATGGGCTTCTGCCTGGTCCCGGTGCTGGGCTACCCCGCGGTCTGCTTCGCCTCTCCCACCGCCTGGATCGCCGCCGATCTGTTCCTGATCCCCTGCTACTGCTATGTCCTGCGCCGGCTCAAATCCCACCTCAAAGACGCCGCGCCGGCACTGGAGGAGCAGCCTGCCCGCCAGTTGTAAAAAAACTTTGAAATCTTTGAAACCTTTTTGGGGCTTCGCGCGTCTAAGAGGATAGAAACTTTTTGAGGGAGGGAACGGTGTGAAACATCGAAGACAAGTTTACTCTCTGGCCCTGTGCTGTATTCTGAGCGCGTGTCTGCTCACCTGGTGGTTCACCCCGGTCCTGGCCCTGCAGACGGCCTGCGACCAGATCGCCTCCGTGGAGGTCACAAACCAGCTCACCGGCCACAGCTTTACTCTGCGCTCGCAGCAGACCGTCTCCCACATCACCCGCAACCTGTCCTCTCACCGGGTCGTCCGCTCCCATCTGGCCGGCGCGCAGGACTGCTCTGTGTATCAGCTGGTCTTCCGCGACCAAAGCGGGCAGGCGCGCGAGAAGCTCTACCTCAACCATATGGGCTCTTTGCGCCGCGGCTCCCTGTTCTACTACGACAGCAGCAGCAGTCTCTGCTTTGACTATCTGACCAGTCTGGAATCAGCGCTCTTCGGCACCGCCGTGCCCCCCGGCAGCGTGGGCGACAAGCCCCAGCCCTGGGAGCTGGACCGCCGCGCAGCTTATCAGCCGCCCCACTGAGGGGCGGCTTTCTTTTATGCTTCAAATGTGGTATAATACAATCATTCTTTTACAAAGGAGCTGATTCCATGAAGCTGACCTTCCTGGGTGCCACCCATGAGGTGACCGGCAGCTGCACCATGATCGAGGTCTGCGGCAAGTATGGCCTCATCGACTGCGGCATGGAGCAGGGCAAGGATATCTTTGAGAACCAGGAGATCCCCGTCAATCCGGCCGAGATCGACTTTGTCCTGCTGACCCACGCCCACATTGACCACTCCGGAAAGCTGCCGCTGCTGTATAAAAACGGCTTTCGCGGCCCCATCTACGCCACGGACGCCACCTGCAGCCT
>JAHZEE010000094.1:5211-6706 GCA_019421975.1 Clostridiales bacterium
CCGCAAGGCCAAGCGCGCGGACGCGGAGCCCTATGTGCCCCTGTACGACATCAACGACGCCGAGGGCGCCATCCAAAAGCTGCGGCCATGCCCCTATGGCGAGGTCATCCGCGTGGCCGAGGGCGTGACCATCCGCTTTACCGATGTGGGGCATCTTCTGGGCTCGAGCTGCATCGAGATCTGGGCCCGGGAGGACGGCGTGGAGAAGAAGCTGGTCTTTTCCGGCGATGTGGGCTCGCCCCACCACCCCATGCTCCGCGACCCGCAGACCGTGGACGAGGCGGATCTGGTGGTCGTCGAATCCACCTACGGCGACCGGCTGCACGACGCGGCGCCCGACTATGTCTCCTTCCTGGCCGGTGTGATCCAGCGCACCCTGGACCGGGGCGGCAATGTGGTGATCCCGTCGTTTGCCGTGGGCCGGACGCAGGAGCTATTGTACTATCTCCGCGAGATCAAGCAGCGGGGCCTGGTCCAGCACCACGACGGCTTCCCGGTCTATGTGGACAGCCCGCTGGCCATCGAGGCCACCTCCATCTTCCTGCAGTGCGACCCGGACATCTTTGACGACGAGACCCGCGCCGTGCTCAAGCAGGGCGTCAACCCCATCTACTTCTCCGATCTGCACACCACCGTCACCAGCGACGAGTCCAGGCAGATCAACTTCAACCCGGAGCCGAAGGTCATCATCTCCGCCTCCGGCATGTGCGAGGCCGGCCGCATCCGCCACCACCTGAAGCACAACCTGTGGCGGGAGGACTCCACCATCCTGTTCGTGGGCTACCAGGCCGTGGGCACCCTGGGCCGCGCCATCTACGAGGGCGCCGACACGGTCAAGCTCTTCGGCGAGGAAGTCGCCGTCCACGCCGAGGTCACCTATATCCCCGGCATCTCCGGCCACGCGGACAAGCAGGGCCTGCTGGACTGGATGGCCGGCTTCCAAAAAAAGCCCGGCATCGTCTTTGTAAACCACGGCGAGGATGCGGTCACGGATCTCTTTGCCAAGACGCTCGCCGACACCTTTGGGTTTGAGACCTACGCCCCCTATTCCGGCACCGTCTACGATGTAAAGCTCGGCCGCTTTCTGGAAAAGCCCACCGGCGTGCCCATCAAGCCGCCGGCCAAGACCCCCAATGCCAACGCCTCTGCCGCCATGCAGCGGCTGCTGGCCGCCGGCGACCGGCTGCACGCCGTGCTCCGCCGCTGCGAGGGCATGTCCAACAAGGATTTGGCCCGCTTTACCAGCCAGATCGAGGCCCTCTGCGACAAATGGCAGGATTGAAAAAGCGCCCCCAATCGGGGGCGCTTTTTTATACGATGTATTACAATCTTTAGTTATAGATACTACGAACTTTCGTATTAAATGAAATCGCAGATGCGGAGAGGCCACCTCTCCGTCACGGCTGCACCGTGCCACCTCCCCTCTAGGGGAGGCTTTGCGAACTGCTCAGCACCAAAAAAGGCTCCCCTTGAGGGGAGCTGTCAGCGAAGCTGA
>JAHZEE010000095.1:0-4016 GCA_019421975.1 Clostridiales bacterium
GAGCAGGCTCACGCCGGTCAGCACCGCATACTGCTGCGCACCTGCCGCGTCAACCTGCTCGAGCAGCTTGCCGTCGCCGCTCAGCAGCCACCACTGTCCGGTCTCTGAAACCGCGGCGGCCACCGCGTCGCACTCGGTCACCGTGATGATGGCGCGGTCCGGCAGCCTCCGGCTGATCTGCACCTGCTCCACATAGGGCAGCCAGGCCTTGATCTGGCTGGCAGCAGCCGCCTTATTGAGCATCACCAGATTGTCTCCGGCGGAAAGGCCCGAGGCGGAGATGATCTCCTCGTCGGTGTAGTGGCTGCTGCCCTCCACCTCGATCACATCCACTTTAAAAAAGACCAACACGCAGAACAATAGCGCCGCCACCAGCGCAAACATGGTGATCAGCTTTATTGCCACGCTCGGATTGCGGCGGCGCGGTCTTTTTCTTGTCTTCTGTTTGGCGTTCTGTCGTCCCATGTGTGTTCTCCATCCTTCCAGGTTACCGCCTGTCAGCTCATCTGTAACACGCGCGCCTCACGGCGTGCAATCTCCGCTCCCAGTTCGCGCAGATCCTGTTCGATCGACGCATACCCGCGGTCTATGTGCTCGAGTCCCCAGACCGTGCTCTCTCCTTCCGCCGCCAGCGCAGCTACTACGAGCGCGGCCCCGCCGCGCAGATCGGCCGCCCGCATGGACGCCCCCGCCAGGCGGCGCGCCGTCGTGACCTGGGCCAGATCGCCGGAGACGGTGATTTCCGCCCCCAGCTTCTCCAGCTCCGGCACCTGCTGAAAACGGTTGGAAAAGATGGTCTCCCGGATCCGGGTCGTCCCCTCGGCCTGCAAAAGCGCGGCCATCACCGGAGACTGCGCGTCCGTCGGAAACGCGGGATAGGGCCCTGTCTCTATGTACCCCGGCGCACGCAGCGGCCCATCCCGGCGCAGCAGCACCTTGTCGGAATCTGTCTGGATTTTGCATCCGGTCCGCTGCAGGACCTCCAGTACTGCGCGATAGTGGCCCGGGTCCGTATTCCGCAGCAGAATCTCTCCGCCGGCCGACACGGCGGCACACAGATAGGTCACCGCCGCAATCCGGTCTGAAATGACCCAGTGCTCTGCGCCATGCAGCCTTTGACGGCGGCGCAGAACAATGGTAGAGGTGCCGGCTCCATGGATCTCAGCGCCCATCTCACACAGAAATGCCGCCAGGTCCACAATCTCCGGCTCTCTTGCCGCGTTCTCCAGCACAACCTCTCCGCTGCACCCCATGGCCGCCAGCATGCTGTTCTCCGTGGCGCCCACGCTCGCAAAGGGCAGGCGGTAACGCCCACCTTGCATCGCACCTGCCCTGCAGAGAATCTGCTCGCCGGTCTGCTCCACCTGCGCGCCGAAGGTACGCATGGCCTCCAGATGAAAGTCAATGGGCCGTGCGCCCAGCTTACAGCCGCCGGGCACTGAGATTTCCGCCTGACCGCACCGCGCCAAAACACTTCCCAGAAAGACGACCGAAGAGCGCATCTTCTGCATCATCTGTGCCGGAATGGTGCAGCGGCCAATGCCGGACGGATCGACCACAATGGTCTCATCCTCCCGCAGAACCGTGGCGCCGAGCCATCGCAGGATCTGCATTGCAGTATCCACATCACTCAGATGCGGACAGTTGTGAATCACACAGGGACTGCCTGCAAGCACTGTGGCAGCCAAAATCGGAAGTACGCTGTTCTTGGCTCCTTGGATCTTGGTCGTTCCATAGAGCGGAATTCCTCCGTAAACAGACAGCACACGCATGATATCCGTTCCTCCGCATAGAAAATGACTTTGTTCCCCATCCTATGCGGCAGGCCGGTTCAGTGTCCCTGCGCCAATTCCAAAATTGTGTTGTAAATTCGCTCCGCTGCGTCCACCACGGCCATCTGGCGCAGGGCATGGCGCATGGCGGCCAATTTCTCCCGGTCAGCCAGAAGCTCCTGCACGATCTGAAACAGATGCGCGCCGTCGCACTCCTCTTCACGCAGCACCATCGCCGCGCCCCGCGCCTCCAGGACGCGGGCGTTTTTCTCCTGGTGGTTGTCTGTCACATTGGGCGACGGCACCATGATACACGGCGTTGCCGAGGCGGCAACCTCGCTGATGGTGGATGCGCCCGCCCGGCAGATGATCAGATCCGCCGCGGCCATGAGCAGCGGCATGTCATAGATATACTCCCGCAGCTGCACCGACGGATGTCTGGACAGATCCACCCCCATCTGCTGCATCAAATCCGGCATCCAGCGCCAGCCAAATGAGCCGGTGGCGTGGATATGCTGAAACGGCTCCTGCTGGCATTCCAGCTGGATAAACCGTGCAATTTTCTTATTCATTTCCCGCGCGCCCAGGCTGCCCCAATAGGAAATCACAAGGGGGCGCTCGTCAAGTCCGAGCTTTTGGCGCGCATCGCTTTTTTTCTGATACAGAAAGTCCTCCCGTACCGGCGTGCCCGTCACCACCACGCGCTCTGGCCGGCTGTAGAGCGTCCTGCTCTCTTCAAAGGATACCATAATGCGGTCCACCTTGTCAGCAACCAATTTGGTGGCAAGTCCTGGCACCGCGTTGGACTCGTGGATAGCCGTCGGCACTCCAAGGCGGATTCCCTCACGAAGCGCCGGATAACTGGCATAGCCGCCCGTTCCGACAATGACATCCGGCTCAAAGCGCCGGATGATTTTTTTCGCCTTTTTCAGTGATCCTGCAATATGGCAGCTGGTCACCACATTGTGCCAGATGCCCGCGGGCGTCATGCGCCGCTGCAAATTGGAGATCCGCAGCGTCTCCAGCTGAAATCCCTCGCGCGGAACCAGGTCCCGCTCCATGCCGTCTGCCGCGCCCATAAACAGAATGTTGGACTCCGGCCGGCGCTCCCGGAGCATCCGGGCCACCGCAATGGCCGGATTGATATGGCCGCCGGTCCCGCCGCAGGTGAAAATGACATTCATCCCATTCGCCGCCTTTACAACAGGTTGTTGGAACAGTCGCGTGACATATTGAGCACCAGTCCCATTTCAAAGAGCTGCAGCATCAGCGCCGTGCCGCCGTAGGAGAAAAACGGCAGGGAGATGCCGGTGGCAGGCAGGAAATTGGAGACAACGCCGATGTTGAAAAACACCTGCAGCGCCAGCTGCACGACCAGCCCCGCCATGGTCAAGGAGCAGAATCTGGTTTTGGCGTGCAGCGCCAGCCAGATACCGCGGGCAATCAGCAGCATAAACAACAGAATAATGAGGCCTGCGCCGACAAAGCCCAGCTCCTCACAGACAATCGCAAAGATGTAGTCGTTGTGCTCCTCCGGCAGATACAGATACTTCTGCCGGCTCTTGCCCAGGCCCAGCCCCCACAGGCCGCCGGAGCCGATGGCATACAGAGACTGCAGAATCTGATATCCGCTGTCCGAGGGATCCGCCTCTGGATTTCGCCAGGCCGTAATACGCGCGCTGGCATAGCCCATGAAATGCAGATACACCAACACAAATATCACCGCGCATACGCCCAGGATGGCAAACCAGCGCAGCCGGGTGCCGCCCATAAACATCATAGCTGCGCCCGTGGCGCCGACGATGACAATGCACGACAGGTGCGGCTCCAGGGCAAGCAGCGCAAAAATGACCAGCAAAATTGCGGAAAACGGCAGCACGCCATAGTAAAAGGTTTTCATTTTGTCGCCATAGCCGGAGATCAGCGCGGCAAAGGTCAAAACCACCGCCAGTTTTGTAACCTCAGACGGCTGAAAGCTGAAGCCCAGATAAAGCCACCGCTTGGCGCCGCCCTCGTCGGTGCCGATGAGCAGCACCAGGACCAGCAGAATGATGGACACCACCAGCAGCGGCATGGACAGCTTCCGGATCCAGTCCACCGGCACGATGGTGACCGCCAGCATGGCAAAGATTCCAAATGCGGCAAAGCCGGCCTGTCGCACAAAGTAATAGGCCGCCTGTCCTGTTTCAGAATAGGCGCGGGCATAGCTTGCCGAAAACAGCATGACCAATCCAAAACCCAACA
>JAHZEE010000095.1:4026-5209 GCA_019421975.1 Clostridiales bacterium
AGAGCAGCATGGCAAGCCCAATAAACACCAGCAACAGCGTTAAGATCAAAAACGGCAGGTCGATCATGCCGCGCTTTTCTGCCAAGGCCCACAGCCCCTTTTTCTTCGCCATGCCGCGCCTCCTTTTCCTGAAAGTTATGTCTTAGAACCGTCCTACCACGCCGAACCAGGCCAGCACACAGAGCGCAACGGTCAGCAGTGTGAACACCGTAAAAATTTTGACTTCACTCCAGCCGCCCATTTCAAAATGGTGGTGGATTGGCGTCATCCGAAAGACCCGCTTTCCGTGGGTCAGCTTGAAGTAGGTCACCTGGATAATCACCGAGGCAGTCTCCACAATGTAGACCAGACCGACCACAATCAGGATCAGGGGCATATCCAGCGCGAACGCCGCGCCGCAGACTGCCGCGCCCAAAAACAAAGAGCCGGTATCCCCCATGAAAACCCTGGCTGGATGAAAGTTATAGCACAAAAATGCCGTCAGGCCGCCAAAGAGCGCCAGCGAGAACTTCGCCACCGCGTCGTCCTGCATCCGCAGTGCCACCATTCCGAAAAACAGCATCACCGGCATGGTCACACCGGTGGCCAGGCCATCGATTCCATCGGTCAAATTGACCGCGTTGACACAGGCCACAATCACAAACATTGCAAACAGAAGGTAGACCACATGCGGAATGGGAAAGGTCACATTTGCAAATGGGATATACAGATCAAAGCTCAGCCGGCCGTTTTCATAGAGTGCAAACAGATACACACCGGCAGCTGCCAGCTGCAGCACCAGCTTCTGCAGGGCGGTCAGCCCCAGATTTCGCTTTTTTCGCACCTTGATGTAGTCATCTACAAAGCCGATCAGACCATAGGCCAGGGCAAACAGGTACAGGTAGACCAAGGAGAGGTCTCCCGCCTGGATACTGGACCAGTCGGCCGCCAGGGCAAACAGTGTGGCGACAATGAAGATGACGCCGCCCATGGTCGGCGTTCCCTGCTTCACATTGTGCCACTCCGGCCCCACATCGCGGATGGACTGTCCCGCCTTCAGGGCCCGCAGCAGGGGAATCGTGATCTTCCCCATCACAATTCCAATGATAAACGCTGTGATACAGGTCAGAATCAGCATCATCCTATTCGTCCTCCCGCCCTGCCGTCTGCTGGGTAAACAGCTCCAGCGCCTGCTCCATATGCA
>JAHZEE010000095.1:5328-6704 GCA_019421975.1 Clostridiales bacterium
CCAAAACCAGATCTGCCCGCTGCGCTGCAATCCTGCCAATCCGGTAGTGCTCAGCCGCCGCCCGGTGGCCCAGCTCCAGCATATCTCCCAGCACCGCGATGTGCTGCCCCTCAGTCTTTTTGCCGCCCAAAATGGACAGCGCCACGATTGTGGACTCCGGCCCTGCATTATAGCAGTCGTCAATGATGGTAAAGCCGTTTTTCTCATAGGTGTTGAGCCGCATGGCCGCATTGGTGAAGTCGCGCAGCGCATCGACAATGTCCTCCTGCGTGCTGCCGCACTCCAGCGCCACGGTGATGGCCGCCAGCGCGTTGTAGACATTGTGGATCCCGTCTGTGGGCAGAGAGACCGTAAAGCTCTGTCCGAATCCCTTCACAGTAAACACCGTATTGCCCTCATAGGCTTCAATATGCTCGGCCACCACATCGCATTCCTTGTTTGTGATGCCGAAATAGAGCATCTGATACGGATACCGGCCGCGCAGGTCTGTGAGCATTGGCTCGTCTCCATTAAAGACGATGCTGCCGCCCGGCTGCAGGCCCTCCAGGATCTCCAGCTTGGCCTGCAAAATCCCCTGCCGGCTTCCCAGATTTTCAATGTGCATGGTGCCAATGTTGTTGATGACCGCAATGTCCGGCCGGGCAATCTGGGTCAGGTAGGACATCTCCCCGAAGTGGTTCATGCCCATCTCCAGCACCGCCACCTCACAGTCCGGCTCCATGTTGAGCAGGGAAAGCGGCAGGCCCAGGCGGTTGTTGTAGTTCTGGGGCGTCTTGCCGGTGATGTGGGACTTCTCCATGATGGCCGCCAGCATCTCCTTGGTGGTCGTCTTTCCCACGCTGCCGGTGATCGCCAGCACCTTGGCGTGCAGCGTCGCCCGGTAGCCCGAGGCAATGCTGCCCAGCGCCCGCTCGGTGTCCTTTACCAGCACCGCCGGAACATCCGGCGCCTGCCGTTTTTCCACCAGCACCGCCGCAGCGCCCTGCTCCAGCACCTGCTTTACAAAATCATGGCCGTCCACACGGGCGCCCTGGATTGCCACATATAGATTGCCGGGCGTAAGCTGCCGCGAGTCCTTGGTAAAGCCCTTGACCCGGACCTCCTCAAACGCCGGCTCCACCGTGCCGCCGCACCATTTCGCGATCTGTTTGAGCGTAATGCCCTCCATGCGTTTCACCTTCCCTGCCGAATTTCCTCCAGATGGGCGGCAACCTCTTCCCGCTCATCCAGATGCGTCTTTTCCGTACCGATGATCTGATAGTCCTCGTGTCCCTTTCCGCACAGCACAACGATGTCCTCCGGCTCTGCGTGGTCCATGGCCCACCGGATCGCCTTTCGCCGGTTTTCCTCTACATCATAGGGCGTCTGACTGCCCT
>JAHZEE010000096.1:0-1308 GCA_019421975.1 Clostridiales bacterium
CATGACCAGGTTCATGTCGTGCTCGATGAGCATAACGGCGATCTGGAAGGTGTCGCGGATCTTTACAATATTGTCCATCAGCTCCGCCGTCTCGGAGGGGTTCATGCCGGCGGCCGGCTCGTCGAGCAGCAGCAGCGACGGATTGGTGGCCAGCGCGCGGACAATCTCCAGCCGGCGCTGGGCGCCGTACGGCAGAGATCCGGCCTGATGGCCCGCCAGATCCTGCATATCAAAAATCTTCAGCAGCTCCAGCGCGCTCTCATGGGCCAGCTTCTCCTTTTTCCAATACTCCGGCAGGCGCAGGATGCCGCTCCACATGGGGTAGCGAATCTGGTTGTGCAGGCCGATTTTGACATTGTCCTCCACCGAGAGCTTGTCAAACAGGCGGATATTCTGGAAGGTCCGCGCAATGCCGGCCCGGTTTACCTGGGCCTGGCTCATGCTCTGTGTGTCCACCCCATCGAACAGGATGGTGCCGCGGGTCGGCTGGTAGACCTTTGTCAGCAGGTTAAAGACCGTGGT
Source organism: Clostridiales bacterium (assembly GCA_019421975.1). Classification (GTDB taxonomy): domain Bacteria; phylum Bacillota; class Clostridia; order Oscillospirales; family Oscillospiraceae; genus CAKTFW01. The sequence continues at coordinate 523 of JAHZEE010000096.1, forward strand.
CTTTCCCGCGCCATTGGGGCCGATCAGCCCTGCGATTTCCGTCCGCCCGATGGCCATATTGAAGTCGTCCACAGCGGTCAAACCGCCAAAGTCAATTCCCAAATGCTGTATCTCCAGAATCGGGTGCTGATTGATATCCCGCTCCGGAATGATGTTGGGGCTTGGCACCGGAACCATTTTTGTCTCAGGACGCCTCTTGTTACTCATCGCCGGCACCTCCCTTTACCACAGAGTCGGGTTTCTTCCTGCGGAACACAGACGCGCACTTGCTGCCCACACGGCCAAAAAAGCCGCGGATCGTGGGGTTGTTGGTCGCCAGCATCACCAAAATCAGCACAATTGCATAGACCAGCATACGGTAGTCGCTGAACTCCCGCAGCAGCTCGGGCAGAATCGTGAGCAGCGCCGCGGCGATGATCGAGCCGCGGATGTTGCCCAGACCGCCCAGCACCACAAAGACCAAAATCAGGATCGAGGTATTGAAGTCAAATTTCTTCGCCGCCACGGTGGAGAAGTTGAGGCCATACAGTGCGCCGGCCGCGCCGGCCAGCACCGCGGAGACCACAAAGGCCATCAGCTTGTACTTGGTGACACTGATGCCCACGCTCTCAGCCGCAATCCGGTTGTCCCGCAGCGCCATGATTGCGCGGCCCGCCCGGCTGTGTACCAGGTTGTAGACTACACTCAGCGTAATCATGATCAGCACAAAGCCGGCGGCAAAGGTGGAATACTTGGCCGGCATGGACGCGCCCATGGGGCCGTTGATAATCATCTTCCCGTCCTCCG
>JAHZEE010000096.1:1318-6698 GCA_019421975.1 Clostridiales bacterium
AGGCGGGGTAGGAATAAGGCTTAAGGGGAACGGTCATCTTCCCGTCCTCCGCCAGCTGAAGTGCATTGGGGTTCGTACTCAGATGCAGTCCGGCCGCATCCCGGCCCAGGTACAGGCAGTTCATCACATTTTTGATGATTTCGCCAAAGGCCAGCGTGACAATTGCCAGATAGTCGCCGCGCAGGCGCAGAACCGGGATGCCGATGATGACTCCGGCAATCCCCGCCATGACGGCGCCGCCCACCATCGCAATCAGCAGCACAAGCGGGCCGTAGGGAACCGCATCCTGCACGCAGGTTGCGACAACAGCGCCCGTAAACGCGCCGACGCTCATGAATCCGGCATGGCCCAGGCTCAATTCGCCCAGCACGCCGACGGTCAGGTTCAGAGAGATTGCCATGACCACATAGGCGCAGATTGGGACCAGCTGGCTCTGCAGAGAGCTTGTGAGCATCCCCTGGCCGCGCAGGATCTGCAAAATGACAAATGCCAGAATCACCATTGCATAGGTGATAAAGCTGGTGCGGGTGGTCTTGCTGATTCTTCTTATGTATTTCATGCCCGCCACCTCAGACTTTCTCTCGGATCTGCTTACCCAGCAGGCCCGAGGGTTTTACCAGCAGGACAATGATCAAAACCGCAAAGACGATGGCGTCAGACAGCTGCGTGGAGATATACGCCTTCGCAAAGGTCTCAATGACGCCCAGCAGCACGCCGCCCAGCAGTGCGCCCGGAATCGAGCCGATGCCGCCAAACACCGCCGCAGTAAACGCCTTGATGCCCGGCAGTGCGCCCGTCGTCGGCATCAGGGAGGGATAGGCGGAGCAGAGCAGCACGCCCGCAACGGCCGCCAGTGCAGAGCCGATGGCAAAGGTCATGGAGATGGTAAAATTGACACTGATGCCCATGAGCTGCGCCGCGCCCTTGTCCTCGGAGCAGGCGCGCATCGCCTTGCCCATCTTCGTCTTTCCGGTAAAGAGCATCAGCACAATCATAATGACAACACAGCTCACCACCGTCACAATGGTCACCGCAGAGATGGTCAGACGGCCGCCAAAGAGCTGCAGGGAGCGGTCCCCCATGATGGAGGGGAACACCTTGGGCGCGGAGCTGAAGAGCAGAAGCGCCGCGTTTTGCAAAAAGTAGCTGACGCCGATGGCCGTGATCAAAACCGCCAGAGACGGCGCGGACCGCAGCGGCTTATAGGCCAGCCGCTCAATCACCACACCCAAAATCGTACATACGATCACCGCCAACAGCACGCCGACGACCGGCGGCAGGTTGAACGAGGAGATGGCGTAGAAGCAGATGTACGCGCCCACCATGATGACATCGCCATGGGCGAAGTTCAGCATCTTGGCAATGCCGTAGACCATGGTGTACCCCAGGGCGATGATGGCGTAAATACTGCCCAGGCTGACGCCTGTGATCAGATTTGACAGAAAGGTCATTGCACTCACCTCAGTTTCTCTCTTTTTCCAAGGTCTATCGAAAGAGGGCCGGAGGATTCCGGCCCTCTTTCGATAGACCCGATCTCAAATACGCCAAGAGGGTTGCCGAGCAGCCCGGCAACCCTCTTGAAACAGGGCTGTTGCCTATAGAATTACTGAGTCACATACTGCTCGTTCTCGACCTTGACCACGACAGGCGCCTTGGAGACCTCGCCGTTCTCGTCCCAGGTCATCGCGGTGCCGGTCAGGCCATCCACGCTGAACGAGGGATCTGTGAAGGTCGCAATCAGCTTTTCGCAGATGGTCTCATGGTCCATGTCAGCTGTGATGCCGGCCGCCTGGCAGGCCTCGTAGATGGCGTAGATGCAGTCATAGCCGTCTGCTGCAAACTGGTTGGGCGTTGCGCCATAGGCCTCCTGGTACTCGGTCACAAAGCCGACCGTACGCTCGTCCTCTGCCCAGGCATTGAACGGAGTCATCAGCATCAGGCCCTCGGCCAGACTCTTGTCAAAGCCCTCCAGCTCCAGAATGCCGTCCATGCCGTCGCAGCCGAAGAAGATCGGAGCGTAGCCCATGGCCTTGGCTTGGTTCAGGATCAGGGAAGCCGGGGTGTAGTAGATGGGCATAAAGACCAGCTCTGCGCCATTGGTCTGTGCGTCGCCCAGCTGTACATTGAAGTCGGTGTTGGTGTCGTCGGGGAAGGTCGTGGTGGAGACAACCTCCAGGCCCTTGGCCTCCGCCTCTGCTAGGAAGGCGGTTGCAATGCCGGTGGAGTAGGCGTCGCCGTTGTTGTAAATCACAGCGACCTTCGTGGCCAGTGCGTTATCTGCGATGTAGTCGGCAGCCGTGACACCCTGATTGGGGTCTGTAAAGCAGACCTGGAACACATTGTCCCTGTCCTTGGTCACATCCGTGGAGGACGCGGACGGCGTCAGCTGGAAGTAGCGGTCGTTGTAGCTCTCAGCCGCCACCGCAATGCAGGGGTTTGTGGTCGTGCAGCCGTAGAGGATCTGCATGCCGTTGTCCTTCAGGTTGCTGTATGCGTAGGTGGCCTTCTCCGCGTCGCCCTCGTCGTCCTGGAAGTCCAGCTCGAACTGCAGGCCGCCCAGCTCGTTAATCTCGTTGACCGCAATCTCCGCGCCCTCTTTTGTGGCAATGCCATAGGTCGCAGCAGAGCCCGTCAGAGGCCCGATGCCGCCAATCTTGATGACGCCGGTGGCGTCCCCTGTGGTGTCGCCGCCGTTGGTGTCCGAATTGGAATCTGTCTGGTTGTTGGTAGTGGAATCGTCTGTGGTGCCGTCAGTGTTGGTGTCACTGCTTCCACAGGCGGCCAGGGAAAGAACCATTGCAGCTGACATGAGAAGCGCAATCAGTTTTTTCATAGGAATTTGCCTCCTGTTAAAAAATTACAGCCACATTTGCAGCCGTTTGCCAAACGATAAGTGCTAATTACCGTTTATAGTTGAATTTTAATGTAAAGCATTCATAAAATCAAGACAAGAATCCACAAAATTACCACAAAAACAGGCTGTCAGCGCCCTTTCCCCTTGTGCATGCTGCTGTTTTTGCTGCAATCTCAGCGAAATTCTGCATGATATCATGCAAATTACCGTTGTTTTGCAGGAATTCCTTGAATTTGGAAAATCTGCGTCATTTTACAAAGTATTGCGCGGCGAACATGGGACACAATATGACTGCGGTACCGATGCAACTATTTTTTGAAATTAGGAGATGTATCACAATGAAAAGCAACAACAATGCAGTTGTCCCTGAGGCTCGTGAGGCCCTGAACAAGTTCAAGATGGAAGCAGCCTCTGAGGTTGGCGTCAACCTGAAGCAGGGCTACAATGGCGATCTGACCTCCCGCGAGGCTGGTTCCGTGGGCGGCCAGATGGTCAAGAAGATGATCGAGGCTTACGAGAAGGGCATGAAGTAAGTATTTACTTCGCCAGTTGGAAGAGCGATACGATTTTCGGAAATCGTATCGCTCTTTCACTATTCATAAACTCTTGGCAATTCGTTTGCAATCTGTTTCCACTCTATTCACAATTTAGACTTAATTGCCCCATATAATAAAGGCAGATCAGATGAAGAACATTCCACTCTAACCTTTCTCAACAACTCGAATTTCTCCTCTGATTGATTGTTTCAACTTTTTCATTTAACTCCTTTTCTCTCTCTTTTTCTCTTACGAAATCACCCCTGCAGCGGCGCTGCAGGGGTGATCTCCATTTTAACGAACATATTCAAAGTCCAGATCGTACAGACTGACTGTATCCCCCTCTTGAATGCCCATCTGCTCAAGCCGGTCAAACAGGCCGGACTGGCGCAGCTGGCGGTCAAAATAGTTCCGGGATTCATAGTCCTCAAAGTTGATGTCAGCGATGAGCCGCTCAAGCCAGGCGCCAGATACCATCCACAGATCTCCCTGATGGTCGATCTGCAGCTCCGCGGCGTTTCCGCCCTTCGGCAGCGGCTTTACATAGTCCGCCTCAAAGACCCGGATGGGCGGCAGGTGCTGCAGGCGCTCGGCCACCACACGCATCAGGCGCTCTGTCCCCTGATGGGCCGCCGCCGAGATCTCATAGAACGCATATCCCCGCGCCTGCACATAGTCCTTCAGCCTCTGGCATGCGTCGCTGTCCGGCGGCAGCAGATCCACCTTGTTTGCAACCACGAGCATGGGCCGCTCCGCCAGCGCCGGGCTGTAGGACTTCAGCTCCTCGTTGATCTTTTCAAAATCCGAGATCGGGTCGCGGCCCTCGGAGCCGGAGACATCCACCACATGCAGAATCAGCCGGCAGCGGTCGATGTGCCGCAAAAAGTCGTGGCCCAGGCCGGCGCCCTCGGCAGCGCCTTCAATGATGCCGGGGATATCCGCCATGACAAACGAGACGCCCTCTTCCACATAGATGACCCCAAGATTGGGGTTTAGAGTCGTAAAGTGGTAGTTTGCAATCTTCGGCCGGGCGTTGGAGGTGACAGAGAGCAGGGTGGACTTGCCCACATTGGGAAATCCCACCAGCCCCACATCCGCCAACAGCTTCAGCTCCAGAATCACCTCGTGGCTCTCGCCCGGCAGTCCGGACTTTGCAAACCGCGGCACCTGCCGGGTGGGGGTGGCAAAGTGCTGGTTTCCCCAGCCGCCGCGGCCGCCCTTGCAGAGCACAAACTGCGCCTGCTGGGACATATCGCAGATGATCTGCTCCGTCTCCGCATCCCGCACCACCGTACCGCGGGGAACCCGGATGACCAGATCCTGGCCGTTTTTGCCCTTGCACCGCTTTCCGGTGCCATCATTGCCGTTGGGCGCCACATATTTGCGGCGGTAGCGGAAATCCAGCAGCGTTGACAGGTTGTCATCGGCCTGCAAAATCACATTTCCGCCATTGCCGCCGTCGCCGCCGTCCGGGCCGCCGGCTGCAATATACTTCTCCCGATGAAACGCCACCGCGCCGTTGCCGCCGCTGCCGGCCTGTACGAACACCCGCGCTTTGTCGATAAAATTGGACACGGGAACACCTCCCTTTCATAAAAAAATCCCGAACATGGATATGTTCGGGATTTTCAGGTCATTTTATTCCGCGTAGACGGAGACCTGCTTGCGATCTCTGCCCAGACGCTCGAACTTCACCTTGCCGTCGACGGTGGCGAACAGCGTATCGTCGCTGCCGATGCCGACATTGACACCCGGATGGATGTGGGTGCCTCTCTGCCGAACCAGAATATTGCCGGCCAGGACAAACTGACCGTCGGCGCGCTTGACGCCCAGGCGCTTGGACTCGGAGTCACGGCCGTTCTTGGTGGAGCCGCCGCCCTTTTTATGGGCGAAGAACTGAATGCCAATCTTAAGCATGCTTCTCAACCTCCAATACTTCTAGATAACCTGGATACTCGTCGCAGAGATCCGACAGATGCAGCATCAGGCC
>JAHZEE010000097.1 GCA_019421975.1 Clostridiales bacterium
TTGTATTTGTACTTGGCGCAGCCGGCGGTGAGAATGACCGTGTCCTCCGGCAGCGCCTTGGCAAACTCGGTATAGTAGTCGCGGCTTTTGGCGCGCCCGTCGCAGCCGGCCATAACCACAAACTTTTTGATCGCGCCGGACTGGACCGCCGCCACCACCTGGTCGGCCAGCGCCAGCACCTGGTTGTGCGCAAAGCCGCCGATGATCTCGCCCTGCTCCAGCTCCTGCGGCGGCGCGCAGCGCTTGGCGTGGGCAATGAGTGCCGAGAAATCCTTCTGCTGCCCGATCTGGCCGGGGATATGGCGGCAGCCGGGATAGCCCGCCGCACCGGTGGTGTACAGGCGCTCTTTGTAGCTGTCCTTGGGCGGGACAATGCAGTTGGTGGTCATCAAAATGGGGCCGTGGAAGGACTCGAACTCCTCTTTCTGCTTCCACCAGGCATTGCCGTAGTTGCCCACAAAATTGGGGTACTTCTTGAACGCCGGGTAGTAGTGGGCCGGCAGCATCTCCGAGTGGGTGTAGACATCCACGCCGGTTCCCTGCGTCTGCTCGAGCAGCATCTCCAGATCCCGCAGGTCGTGGCCTGAGACCAGAATGCCGGGATTTTGGCCTACGCCGATGTTCACCCGGGTGATCTCCGGGTTGCCGTAGGCCGCGGTGTTGGCCGCGTCCAGCAGCGCCATCCCCTGCACGCCGTATTTGCCTGTCTCCAGGGTCAGGGCGACCAGCTCATCCGCGCTCAGGCTGTCGTCCAGCGTGGCCGCCAGCGCCCGCTGCAAAAAGGCGTCCACCGCCTCGTCGTCGCGCAGCAGGGCGTTGGCATGCTTGCAGTAGGCGGACAGGCCCTTGAGACCATAGGTAATCAGCTCCCGCAGAGAGCGGATGTCCTCCTGCTCGGTGGCCAGCACTCCCACCTGGGCCGCCTTGGCCGCAAAGGCCGGCGGCTCCGCGGTCCAAAGGGCCGCCGGCGGCAGTGCCGCGGACGGCTCCACCTGCTCCAGCAGCGTCTTTTTCACTGCCAGCGTCTCGCTGATCCGGCGCACAATGGCCTCTTTGTCAAAATTTGCATTGGTAATCGTTGTAAAAAGATTCTGAGAAATCCTGTGGTTGACCGCGGCGTCCACCGCCTGCCCCTGCGATCGCAGCTGTGTCGTCACGGCCGCCAGGCCCTTGGTCACATAGACCAGCAGATCCTGCATTGCCGCCACCTCTGGCGTCTTGCCGCACACGCCGCTCCGGGTGCAGCCGGTGCAGCCTGCCGTCTCCTGACACTGATAGCAAAACATTTGATGCTCCATTGCAATTCTCCTCCTGTTTTTAAAAGGTCTCTGTCCTGTCTGAATCCATCGTCACACTTGACTTTCTGGCCATAATATAATAGATTCAAAGCAACAAGTCTGTTGTTTTAACAACAAAAAAGGAAGAAATAAAATGGATGATCTTGCATTGTCAAAAACGCTGCTCTTTCGCGGCGCCACCGCGCAGGAGGTGCAGTCCATGCTGGCGTGCCTGGGCGCAGAGCGGCGGCAGTATGCCAAGGGGCAGCCCATCTACCGGGCCGGGGAGATCATCACCTCGCTCGGCCTGGTGCTGAGCGGCAATGTCCTGGTGGAATTCGGCGACTTCTGGGGCAACACCGCCGTGCTCGACAGCGTGGGGCCGGGCCAGATCTTCGCCGAGACCTACGCCTGCACGCCCGGCGAACCGCTGATGGTCAATGTGGTGGCGGCCTGTCAGACGCAGGTGCTCTTTTTGAATCTCGAGCATGTCCTGCGCGTCTGCTCCCACGCCTGCAGCCACCACAACACCCTCATCCGCAACCTGCTCGCCCTCTCGGCCCAAAAGAATCTGAACCTGACCCGCAAAATCTTTCACACCTCCGCAAGGTCCATCCGTGCGCGCCTGCTGTCCTATCTGTCCTATCAGGCGCTGCGCAGCGGCAGCCGGAGCTTTTCCATTCCCTTCAACCGCCAGCAGCTGGCAGACTACCTCAATGTGGACCGCAGCGCGCTGTCCAATGCACTGAGCAAGATGCAGCGGGAGGGCATTTTGCGCACGGAGCGCAACCGCTTTGAGCTGCTGCAGGACCCGCAAAGCTGTGACGCCCGGCGGGCCGGCATTTCCCCGCCGCCCAACGCATATCCATGACATGAGGTGATGAACATGGAGTGTGTACAGCGAGATTTGATCCGCGTTCTGCTGGACCATGTCTGTTCCCTTGGCCTGATCTCCAGGGCCACCTATTTGGGCGCAGTGGATCTGGTGTACGCCGGCATGGAGCTGCCGGCGCTGCTGCGGGAGCCTGAAGGCAGGGACAGCGCAGTATGAATGTGCTCAGGATCCGCAGTGAGATGCGCAGCGGAAAGACCATCTTTGATCTTCCGCTGCGGGTGACCTTTTATGCGCGCGTCTCCACCGACAAGGACGCGCAGCTCAACAGCCTGGAAAACCAGGTGCAATACTATACCGAGCTGATCCAGTCCAAGCCAAACTGGACCTTTGTGCCGGGCTATGTGGACGAGGGGATCAGCGGAACAAGCACCAAGCGGCGGGATCACTTCCTTCAGATGATACGCGACGCCAAGGCCGGGCGCTTTGACTTTATCATCACGAAGGAGATCTCCCGCTTTTCCCGCTCCACCCTGGACAGCATTCAGTACACCCAGGAGCTGTTGGAGCACGATGTGGGCGTTCTGTTTCAAAATGACAACATCAACACCCTGGACTCCGACAGCGAGTTCCGCCTGGTGGTCATGGCGGGCGTGGCCCAGGACGAGGTGCGAAAGCTCTCCGAGCGCCTGAAATTCGGGTTCCGCCAGGCCATCAAAAACGGCCATGTCCTGGGAAATGACCAGCTCTGGGGCTACGACAAAAAGGGCTGTGTGCTCACCGTCAACCCGGCCGAGGCCCAGGTCGTCCGGCGCATCTTCGACCTCTATGCCAACCGGCAGATGGGCATTCGCCGGATCTCCCAGACCCTGCTTGACGAGGGGATCACCAGCCGGCAGGGCAACGCCTTCAATGTGCTGACCATCCGCAACATACTCTGCAACCCCAAGTATAAGGGCTGGTACTGCGCGGGAAAGTCCCAGACTGTGGACTATCGCAGCAAGCGGAAGGTCCTTCTCGATGAGAGCGAGTGGGTCATGTATCCCGACCCCGCCATCCCCGCCATTGTATCTGAAGCGCTCTGGGACCGCGCCAACGCGCTCTACCGCCGCCGCAGTCAGCAGATGGCGGCCCATCAGCCTGCCGCCGTGTTTCACAACCGCTATCCCTACAGCGGCAAAATACGCTGCGGCTCGCATGACGCCAGCTTTCACAGGCAGCTGCTGAGGCGTGCCCAGGGGCCGCAGGAGGCCTGGCAGTGCAGCGTCTACCGCAGCCGGGGCCGAAGCGGCTGTTCCGCCCCGCAGATTTACACCGAGGAGCTGAACCTGATCTTATCCCACCTCTTTTTCCGGCTTCAAAACAGGGATGCGATCATCGATGCCGTGCTCCGGGCCATCCGGTCCGCCCCCAGTGCGCACAGCGACGCGCAGGCGCTCTGCCAGCGGCTGGAGCGGGACCTGTCCGCGCTGCAGGCCAAAAAGGACCGCCTGCTGGAGATGAGCGTGGCAGGCGCCCTCTCCACCGCGGAGTTTCAGCAGCGCAATGACGGCTTCAACGCCCAGATCCGGACGCTGCAGCAGCAGCTCTCAGAGCTGCAGCAGCAGAAGGAGGACCCTCCCGCAGACCAGCTTGGCCGCGTCCGGGCCGCGCTGGAGCAGCTTCTGTCCTCGGGCGATCCCCTCCCCGCCGCCCTGCTCACCCCCCTTCTCGACCACATTGTGGTGCTGCAGGGCAGCACCAGGGAGGAGCTGCGGCTGCAGATCCATCTGAAATTCGGCGACCCCTTTGGGGTCGTTTTTGACCGGCAGCGCCGTTCCTTTCGCTTCAGCTCTTGTTCATAATGTGTGCCACCAGTCTCAGGTTTCGTTCCACAAGGATGTTTCTTGCTTCCAGATCCCCCTGCGCGGCCAGCTCCAGATAGTGCCGTTCCTCCTCTGCAGAGAGCGGCTTCGGAAACGACCCGCTGGTTCCGGACAGCCGCAGTGTATACATCAGACTTCCCAACATGAGAAGACATGCTGCCGACAGCATCGGCATCACCCCCCGCTACCAGTGTATGTTTTTCCGGCAAGTCCGGATACCCCCGGACAAGACCGGGTTTCTTTTGACAAATTCAGTTGCAATTCGCAGGTGCGCACGCTATAATGCTCTCGTATTGTTTCAACTAGGAGCGCTGTCATGCTGCAAAAACTGGAACGGAACTCACGCCGGTGGATCGTTCTGCTGGCGTTCTGCCTCATAAACCTCTGCACCGGCTCTGTCTACAGCTGGAGCGTATTTGCCGGCCCCATGGCGGAGCGGCTCTCCCTGTCGACCGGACAGATGCTCACCGCGGGCGATCTCTCGATTGTCTTTACGGTCTACAGCGGCATGGCGGTTCTGATGATGGTGGTCGGCGGCGCTCTGAACAGCCGCTTTTCCTCCAAGGCCGTCCTGCTGGCTGCCGGCCTTTTCTACGGCGGCGGGTTCTGTCTCAGCGGTATGGCCGCCAGTGTCGGCACGCTGATCCTGGGATACGGCATTTTGTGCAACATCGGCGGCTCGCTGGCCTACAGCTGTACCATCGGCAACGCGGTCAAGTTTTTCCCGGACCGGCGGGGCATGGCGGGCGGCATTGTCACCGCCGCCTACGGCCTGTCGTCGATGCTTTTCTCCCCGGTGATCAACGCGCTGAACCTCTCATTTGGCGTCAAGACCGCCTTTCTGGCGCTGGGCGTCTGCTTTCTGCTGGTCATCTGTGTCTGCGCCCTGTTCACCGAACGGGCGCCGGACGCCGTGCTCTCCGGCCCTGACGCCGGCGCGAGAAACGACACCTGGCAGCAGATGCTGGCGCAGGGGAAATTCTATGTCATGTACTTTATCTTCTTCTCCGCCGGCTTCTTTGGCTATATGATCACCTCGCAGGCCGCCGCAATGGGCGAACACATCGGCATGGGCGCAACGGCCGCAGCTGTCGGCGTCTCGCTGCTGTCGCTGGCCAACGCGGCCGGCCGGGTCTGCGCCGGATTTCTGTCTGACCGGCTGGGCCGGATCAACACGCTGACCATGATGCTGCTGATCGCAGTCTGCGGCCTGCTTCTGCTGGTCGTCTCAGACCGCGGCGGCGCCGCTGTATTTTATCTGGGGATTCTGATGGTGGGGCTTGGCTTCGGCGCATTTATGGGGGTCTTCCCCGGCTTCACCGCCGACCAGTTCGGCCCCAAAAATCAGACCTTCAATTACGCGCTGATGTTCACCAGCTTTTCCATCGCCGGCATGCTCTCGCCGATCCTGTCCGGCCATATCTTCTCCCGGTACGGCACCTATGTCCCCGCCTATTACGGCGCCATCCTGGTCTGCTGCGTCAGCCTGACGCTCACCTTTGTCTTTCGCACGCTGTCCCGGCGCAGCGCGGCATCCGGCGCGCAGCGGTGAGGGCCGGTTCCCTCTTTTTTTGAAGATTGCGGTATTTCGGAATTGACGCAGTCAAAAAAATATGATAGAATACAAAACTGTCAGGCGAGCGATCGTCTGGTCTGTGCTGCTGTGGCTCAGCTGGTAGAGCGGCTGATTCGTAACGGCCAGACGAGGCAAAGACAATCGAATATGCTGATGTGGCTCAATGGCAGAGCATCTCACTCGTAATGAGAAGGTTGTGGGTTCGATTCCCACCATCAGCTCCAGAAAGTCCCGAATATCGGCCGATATTCGGGACTTTTTGTATCCTCTCTCATTACCGACATCGTCCATGGCGGAGGGCAGTTTCCGGGGTGGGGGCAAACGAGGGGCAACGGGCAGTCGTCCACGAGCTTTTTTCTTTTGCTGTATGTTATCTAATTGGCATCCGCGGGGGCTTGACGGTCGGGACGAGTTCCACCCTGCGCCGGCCCTTTTTCGCCGTCGGGCGGAGGAGTCCCGCCGTCATCGGGCGGGGCCATGTTCTGGGGGCCGCCGCCGGTCTTCCCGCCCCCCATCTGGCCCGGGTTGTTCTCCGAGCCGTCGTTGGTGGTGACATCACCGCCATTGTTGGCGTAGACGCCGTCGCAGTCCAGGGCAGTGTCGCCATTGCCGCTGCAGGTGAGATCCAGCGTACCGCCGTTGATGGTGAGGTCCCCGTTGGAGTCCACACAGTCGCCGCCGGACACGATGGTGAAGGCGCCGCCATTGATGGTGATGAAATGGTCAGAGCCGGAAGCAAAGGCGTCCTGCTGTCGGCCGCCGAAGCCAGAGCCGTCTGCTCCGCCGCTGGCGTTGAGGCCGTCGTCGGTGGAGAAGATATCGAATACGCCGTCCTCAATGGTGATGGACAGGCCCTCAATGCCCTCATAGCAGTAGGAGATGGTGAAGTCGCCGCCCAGGATGGAGAGGGCGGCGTCACAATGGATCGCATCGTCGCCGCTGCGCAGGGTAAAGGTCCCGGCGGCGAGGGTCATGGCCCCGCCGGCATGGAGGCAGTCGTCGGCGCTGTCAATGGTGAAGTCGCCGCCGTTAACGACAAAACTGCCCTCGGCCTTAATCCCCTTCTGACTGACAGAGTCCTCCTCTGTTTCCGCGGCGGCAGTTTCCGTCTGAGCGGTCATGGTTCCGCCCCGTTGTCCGC
>JAHZEE010000098.1:0-947 GCA_019421975.1 Clostridiales bacterium
AGACGAGAAACTGCATGATGCAGACACACACGATCAAGGTCCAGTAGCACGCCATCGGGCCGGCCGCCAGGAAGAAGGCGATGCCCGGCGGGAGCATGCACAGCCCCACCGCCAGCAGCAGCTGGCAGAGCCATGGAAGGCGGAGGCGGAGAAGCCCGGCGCAGAGGCTGCCGCCGATGGCGGCGACCCCAAAGAACACCTCCGCCACGGCGTAGTGCTCCGCACTGAGGCCCAGAACGGTGCGGACGGTGAAGGGCAGCCCGACGGAGGCGATGCCCATGATGAAAAAGGTGGCGGCGGCGGCCAGCAGCAGCAGCCGCAGAAGGTCCGGTTTGGTCCGGAAAATAAAGTGGAAGCTGGTGCGAAGATCGGTGCGGACCAGATGCAGAAGCGGCTGCTTTTCCCGGGCGGGCGGCGCCTGCAGCCGGATCAGGCACTCCAGCGCCGCGGTGAGCAGAAAGCAGCCGGCGCTCATCCAGAGAATGGCGCGCATGGACACCCTTGTATAGAGCAGGCCGCCCAAAATCGGGGTGATCAGGCTGGCGACGGCTGCCACCTGGTTGACCACCGCGTTGGCGGCCACCAGCCGCTCGGGCGGCTGCATCTGGGGAATACAGGCCTGCACCGTGGGGGATTCAAAGGCGCCGAGCACGGACAGAATGATGAGCATGGCCCCCAGCACCGGCAGCCCGCCCTGTCCTAAGAAGCAGAGCGCACTCACAAGAACCGTCACGCCGGAGGCCAGGTCCAGACCGACGATGATCCGCTTGCGGTTGGCGCGGTCGGCCAGAATGCCGCCGAAGGGGGAGAGAAGAATCGTGGGGACGGTGGCAAAGGCCAGAATGGAGGCAAAGACGGCGGCCGAGCCGGTCTGGTCCAGAATGTACAGGCTGAGGGCGAACTTTAAGGTAAAATTGCCCAGCAGAGAGCTGACCTGTCCCAGGATC
>JAHZEE010000098.1:957-6661 GCA_019421975.1 Clostridiales bacterium
GTGAAATTGGGGGTGAACAGTGTTTTAAATTGCATGTGATTCCTCCTTACATACATACCGAACGAATGTATAAGCGGAACAAAAATGCCTCCGGGGGAGGCATTATGATTCAGGCAGGCCCAGGTGGTCGATGGCATTCTGGACCACTGACATGGTCTGCGCGTCCAGAAAGGGCAGGCCCAGACGGTTGAAGAGGTCCTGCAGAAATTCCAGCTTTTGAAGCAGCTCCGGCCTGGTGGCGGGAAAGACGGAGGGCAGAAGCCAGAGGCTGGTGAGAAGCGGGAAGAGCTCCGCGATCTGCGCGGGGTACGCCGTCTGGATCGAGCCGTCCGCGATGCCCTCCTCCAGCAGCTGCCGCCAGCGCGGCGCAATGATGGTATTGTCTGCCTCGATCACGCGGGCCAGGATCCGGGGATTTTTCAGCAGCGGCAGGCTCTGGCGGCTGAGCTCCTGGGCAGAGGGGATGGCGTGCGCCAGCTGGATGACGGTGCGGATCTTCTCGAGGCCGTTCAGATCCGTGCGGCGCTGCACGGCGTCAAAGGGGTTGTGCTCGTAGAACAGCCGGTCGCCGAGGGCGTCCATGATGTCCTCTTTGGATTTGAAGTGGTGGTAGATCGCGCCTTTGGTGAGGCCGTGCAGCTCCCCGACGATGTCCTGGATGGTGGTGTTGTCATAGCCCTTCTCCAAAAACAGCCGCTGTGCGGCGTCCAGAATCCGCTCGACCGTGACCTCGGGATATTTGTTTCTTGCCATGGCAGTTCTCCCTATACATTCGTTTGGTATGTATTATATCAGAAAATTCGCGCGCGTCAAGCAAAAAAGAAGCCTGAAGCAAATTTGCTTCAGGCTTCTTCGCATCTGGCGGTTATTTTGCGATGTTCTCACAGAAGTTCATCATGATCTGTGCGACCTCTGCGCGGGTCGCGGTGCTGGTGGGATCGAGCACATTGGAGCTCTTGCCGGTGCAGAGCTTTGCGCCGACGGCCCACTGCATGGCGTCCTCCGCCCAGTCGGAGACGCTATCGCCGTCGCGATACTTGGTCAGATCGCCGGAGGCAGAGACATCGTAGTCCTTGTACTGCGCATAGCGGTAGAGGATGGCGGCCATCTGCTCCCGGGTGATGTTGTTCTCCGGGCCAAAGGCGCCGCTGCCATAGCCCAGCACGATTCTCTGCTCTGCAGCCCAGTTGACCGCATCTGCATACCAGGCGTTGGAGGGCACATCGCTGAAGGCGCTGCCGCGGACGCTGGGCTTGCCCTCCAGGTTATAGAGGATCTGCGCAATCATGGCGCGGTTCAGCTTGCTGTTGGGGCTGAACCTGGTCGAGGAGGTGCCGTTCATGGTCTCGTTGTCGCTGACATACTGGACAGCCTCATAGAACCAGTCGCCCGAATCCACATCCTTGAAGGGGAGGGAGCTGGTCTTGCCCTCCTGCTGGAAGGTGGCCTTGACGGTGACCTGGGAGGCCGGCATGTCAAAGGTGTACTTGGTGTCGTTCTTCTTCGTATAGTCGACCTTGTCGCCGCTGGCATCCGTGATGCTCAGGCGGTCAAGCACATAGCCCTTGTCCGCAGAGACGGTCAGGGTGATCTGCGTGCCCCGGGTGGCCCTGGCGGTGCCGGCGGTCACCTCGCCGTTCTTGGCGTCCTCAATATACACGGAATAGGTCTTGGAGGGCTTACGGTTCGAGCTTTTGCGCTCGTTGACCAGATACTCCGATTTGCCATCGCCCTTGATTTCCGAGACGGCATAGCCGGAGCCGGCGGTGACAGAGCCGGTGAAGCTGTGGCCGTTGAAGTCCACGGTGAAGTGCACCACGCGGCCCACGGTCACCTTCTCGCTGTTGTCCTTCAGAAGCTGGATGGTCTCGTCGTTCTGGACCGCTGCGACAGCGGCGGCCAGGGTCTGATACCGGGTCTCGCCGATGACCGCGCCGGCCTCGGAGGCGGGCTGGCTGTGGGCCTCATCCGTCGTCCAGTCCTGCTTGGCGATCTGGATATAGTAGCTGTTCTCGTTGGGCGCTGCAATGGAGTTGTCCTTCAGCGCGTCGAGCGTCACATCTGCAGGGAACGCATCCTGGCTGTTCCACACCAGAATACCGACAAACGCGGTCTCGCCGGTGTAGTCGAAGCCGATGGTATTGCCGGTGATGGCGAGCTTGCCGCTCTCGTAGTTCAGCACATGGATGCCGCCGCGAAGCTGGGCGCCCGTGATGGTGATATCCCCGTTGCCGCCCAGAAAGCGCATGGCGCCCTCGCCCTGCTTGTCATAGCTGGGGCCTGCGGCAGCGGTCTTGTAGGTGCCGCCCTCGACCGTCAGGTTGGCGGCGTTCTCCTGGACCAGAAGCGCAATGCCGCTCTCAGAAAGGACGGTCAGCTGCTTCAAGGTGACATCGCTGGCGGCCACGGTCAGCGCATTGGCGGCCGAAGCGTCGTGGATGGTAAAGCCATTGCCGTCAATCACAACGCCCTGGGCGTTGACCGTGACAGCGCCCTCCACATCCTCCATCAGCTTGACGGTATCGCCGGCTTCGGCGGCGGCAAGCGCGCCGGCCAGGGTCTGATAGTTGTAGGTCGTACCGTTGTGGATGCGCACCGCCGCAACCGTCGTTGGGAAGCGCTCCTGTTCGTGGCCGTCTGCCAGGCCGGTGTTGTCCTTGTCAAAGGAGACGGTGGCCTTGCCGGAGATGGCGCCGTCGGTGATGTCGTCGACCGAATAGCCATAGGTCGTGTCCTTGTAAGTACACTTGGAGATGGTGACCGCAGGGCCTGCCGCGGCCGGATCCGTCACAGGGTTGGCATATACGGCGCAGTACAGATTCTCAAAGGTGCAGCCGGTCAGCGTGACCTTGGCGCTGCTGTTGAAATTGATGAGCGCCGCATAGCCCTGGGAGGTACCGTTTGTGTTTTTGAAGTTGACATTTTCAACCGTGAGGACAGTGCCGGACAGCAGGCCCTCCAGGTTGTTCTCCGCCCTTCCGGAGAAGACGCCGCCGCCTGCAAAGGAAATGGTCTTGGCCTCTCCGTCGGACTTCACCGTGATGGTCCTGTCCGCGGGAACCAGAACCGGCCCTGTCAGGGTCAGATCGGATTTCAGGACAATGTCTCCCAGCTCTGTGCCAAGGGCGTCGACTGCCTCCTGAATCGTCCTGTAGGTCGATTCCACGGCCTCCGCATTGGCATCCACATAGACGGTCTTGCGCTCTGCTGTAGGTCCTTCGGTGGCCAATGCTGCAACCGGAAGCATGGTGAGTACCATACAGAAGACCAGTAAGAGCGCCAGACATTTCTTTGAAGCTTTCATTGCTTGCTCCTCCTTTTAATGTTTTTCAAAACAGATCCGGGGATCTGAATTTTGACAATCTGGTGTAATAAAGGAAATTTCTCCTACGCATTTATTATAACACAGACCCAGAAAAAAATAAAATGAAGGAATCTTAAGTTTTGCCGGCTGCAGGGCAATCGCGGCATTCTGGCCCTGCGGATTGTGGTATTTCAAAGCTGCAATGAAACGGATGAATCGTTTCAACAAATCGTTTATCAAAATAAAACCAAAGGTTTTTGATTATCGAGTACAATATGAAAAAAAAGGAAATTGGTCGAACGGATCGGGGATGGAGGTATGCGAATGAACCACTTGGGTGAAAAGATCAGGAAGTACAGAACCTCGCTCAAGATGACGCAGGCCGATTTTGCAGATCGCCTGGATGTGACAGGCGCGGCGATCTCTGCCTATGAAAATGGGACGCGGCTGCCGTCATACGATGTGCTGGTCAAAATCGCCAATATTTTGAATGTGACGACAGATGAGCTGCTGGGAAGAAGTAAATTGGAAAAGGAGAGTCTGGATGTGACGGAGCTCACCAACGATCAGCGCAGAAATCTCTCTGAGATGGCGGAGATCTACCGACAGTTCAACCGGACCTGCGAAGTTTTGTCAGATGAGACGAGAAAGCGGGCAGAACAGTTTATCAGCAGCGGATTTTTAAAATAGAGAGGCGGTTCGCAGAGGCCGCCTCTCTTTTATTTTAGAACATGGTTTGACTTTCTCCCCGAAAAAGGGGTATATTTAAATCAGATCCTCCAATCCAAGAGGCAGCTGAGGCGCGCCGGGCTTCAGCGCCGGGCTATAAGCAGTCTGTTGACAGCCGATGGGTGATGCCATCGCGACATAGCGTGTTACAAAATTGCCTGAAGGAGGGACCAGATTCCATGAAAGAAATCAATGTCCGCGATTTTATCCAGACGCACTATACCCCCTACGATGGGGACGCACAGTTCCTCACCGGCCCGACGGAGCGCACGGTCAAGCTCTGGGACGAGGTCAAGGCGCTGATGGCCGAAGAGCGCGCGGCCGGCGGCGTGCTGGCGTTTGACACCCGGATCATCTCCGAGATCACCTCCCATGCTCCCGGCTATATCGACCGGGAGCTGGAGCAGATTGTGGGTCTGCAGACGGACCGGCCGCTCAAGCGCGCCATCCTGCCCTTCGGCGGCATCCGGGTGGTGCGGACCTCCGTGGAGGAGCACGGCGGGACGCTGGACCCGGAGGTGGAGCGGATCTTCCGCTACCGCAAGACCCACAACGACGGCGTGTTCGATGTCTACACGGACGAGATCAAGATTGCAAGAGAGAACAAGCTGCTGACCGGGCTGCCGGACGCCTATGGCCGCGGCCGGATCATCGGGGATTACCGCCGGGTGGCGCTCTATGGCGTGGACTTCCTGATTGCGCAGAAGCAGCGCGCGCTGCAGCAGTATGTCCACTACGATATGAGCGACGATCTGGTGCGCAAGCGCGAGGAGCTGCAAGAGCAGATCCGCGCCCTGCAGGAGCTCAAACAGATGGCGTCGTCCTACGGCTATGACATCAGCCAGCCGGCGCAGGACACCAGGCAGGCCATCCAGTGGCTCTACTTCGGGTACCTCGCCGCCATCAAGGAGCAGAACGGCGCGGCCATGTCTCTGGGGCGCACCTCCACCTTCCTGGACATCTATGCAGAGCGCGACCTGCAGAGCGGCCGGTATACGGAGCAGCAGATCCAGGAGCTGGTGGACCACTTTATCATAAAGCTCCGGATGGTGCGCTTTCTGCGCACCAAGGCCTACGACGAGCTGTTCTCCGGCGACCCCACCTGGGTGACGGAGTCGCTGGCCGGCATGGGCGTGGACGGCCGGCACCTGGTGACCAAGATGTCCTTCCGGTTTTTGCACACGCTGACCAATCTGGGGCCGGCGCCGGAGCCGAATCTGACCGTCCTGTGGAGCGAGCGCCTGCCGGCGCCGTTCAAGCGGTACGCGGCGGAGATTTCGATTCAGACCTCGGCCATCCAATATGAGAACGACGATCTGATGCGGCCGGAGCTGGGAGACGACTACGGCATCGCCTGCTGCGTCTCTCCCATGCGGATCGGAAAGCAGATGCAGTACTTTGGCGCCCGGGCCAATCTGGCCAAGGCGCTGCTGTACGCCATCAACGGCGGCCGGGATGAGCTCACGGGCAAGCAGGTGACGGCCCGCTATGCGCCCATCACGGGGGAATACCTGGACTACCAGGAGGTCAAGGAAAAATTTGAGGTGATGATGCGGCACCTGGCCAAGGTCTATATGAACGCCCTGTACTGCATCCACTATATGCACGACAAATACGACTACGAGCGCATCGAGATGGCGCTGATGGATGAGGATATGACGCGCACTATGG
>JAHZEE010000099.1 GCA_019421975.1 Clostridiales bacterium
CGTCTCAATGCCCATCTTGGCCATGGTGACGGAGATCAGGTTGAAGGTGCCGCCGTAGATGCTGGAGGAGGCCACAAGGTGGTCGCCGCAGGAGCAGATATTAAACAGTGCAAAAAAGTTGGCGGCCTGGCCGGAGGAGGTCAGCATGGCGGCGGTTCCGCCCTCCAGCGCTGCAATTTTAGCGGCCACATGGTCGTTGGTCGGGTTCTGCAGGCGCGTATAGAAATACCCATTGGCCTCCAGATCAAAGAGCTTTCCCATATCCTCGCTGGTGGCGTATTTAAAGGTGGTGCTCTGGATAATCGGGATCTGCCGGGGCTCGCCGTTTCCGGGGGTATATCCGGCCTGAACGCATTTTGTCTCCTGGTGCAGATGTTTCATATAAAAACCTCGCTTTTTTAAAAGTTGGATTTGGTCTATTCAAAGGTCCAGTCCGGATTGGTGACGGCCGGGCTGTCAAGTGCGCAGAGCTTCAATAGATCCTCGCTTTCATTGACTGTAATTTCAACGCCTCTTACCTCATCCAATGTGCACAATGTGGCAATGAGCGCGCGGACGCTGAGCAGCGTATCCGTGGCATCGCTGCCAAGCAGCATCCCCTCAGACAGATCCAGCCGGCAGATGCCGCCGCCGTCAATATAGCAGGAATTGATGCTCGCCTGCTTGGGAATGGGGTTGCGGTAGTCCTCCGGCGGCACATAGCTGAGCAATGCCTGCAGCAGAGCCTCCACCTGGGTTTCGCCGGTCGCAGGCCGCACACGGACTGGAAAACCGGAAATATGTCCCTGATCGGGCGCGATCAAATAGATGGTGGCGTCGATTTCGCCCAGGGCCTCACGGACCGGGCCGATTATCCCTTCAAACGGCGAGAGTGGCGATGAGAGATCCGTCTGGCAGTAGAGGCCGATTTTCTCTCCATCACAGAGAAAACGGACACTGTCGATCTCCGGAAGCTCACACAAGGAGTTTACAATGGAATACAGCAGCAGCCGCTCCTGCGCGGCAGTGTGCGGCCGCCCGGAGAGAAACGGCATGGTAAAGTCCACGGTACACACGCCGTTGTTGATCCAGAGCTTGCGCAGCGCAGTCCCCTGGGGCATCACCGGATTCATCCCGACATTGGGCGGGCCGGCAATCAGCTGCTGAATGATCGCGTTGGCGGTCGTCTCAGGGCTGTCGGACATGATCCGGAAGGTGGACGAGAGCAGGTACCGGTCCTCCGTGTCGGGAAAGTAGACCCGGACGCCGATCTGCTGAGACTCGCTTTCAATATCAGACAGCACAAAGCTGTCGCTGTCAAATGCACGGCTGTCCACATTGGCCAGCGCGCCGCCGTCATTTCGCACCGTAACGGTCTGAATCCCGTCCAGCTGCAGGAGCGTCTTCACCAGGCACGCCTGTGCGATGGTCCGGTCAATTCCGTCCATTGTGCGGTACGAGCCGCCCAGTACGATGGTGAGCGCCCCGTCCTGGTTTGTGCATGAGACGACGGTGGTGTCCTTGGGAAAGGGAGAAAGCAGCGTGTCGCTTTTGGGGCCGGCAAGATACTGCTCCACCAAATCCGTGACGGAGGACTGCTGGGAGAGAGGGATCTGGCGCACCTCGGATTGGATCACACTGGACGAGATATTGTTTGCCGACGCCACAGACTGATAGTAGAAATGATAGCTCTGCGCACTGTCACTGCCCCAAAAAGAGCAGCCGGACAGCAGCACGGCGCACAGAAGCGTCAGAGCGACAAATCGTCTCATACCGGGACCTCCTCCGGGGCCGGAAACACGATGGTAAAGGTGGTTCCGCTCCCAAATTCCGACTGTACGGTGATGCTTCCCTGGTGGCGGCGCACCAGCTCCCGCACAATGGACAGCCCCAGGCCGGCGCCGCCCGCCTCGCGGGAGCGCGCCTTGTCCACCCGGTAAAACCGGTCAAAGATGTGCGGCAGCTCCTCTGGCGGAATGCCCACGCCGGTGTCCTGGATGCGGATGATCACATCCTTTTCATTTTGATCCAGAAAGACCGTGACCGTCCCGCCGTCGCGGTTGTATTTGATTCCGTTCTCCACCAGGTTGAAGAGGATCTGGTAGAGATCATCCTCTAAAGACAGCAGCGTGCAGTCCGGATTGGTGTGCATTTGAAGCTGGATCCTGCGGGCATTTGCCAGCGGCCGGAGCATCCGAAGCACCTTTTCAACAATCAAAGAGGGCTGGCATAGCTCCCGCTCCACCCCCTGGGCATTGTCGACCCGGGAGAGGGTGAGCAGCTTTGCCGAGACCCGTGTGAGCCGGTCGGCCTCATTTCCGATGTCCTCGACAAACTCCAGCATGGTCTGCTGATCCATCTGATTTTGTAAAATGGAGTCTGTGAGCAGCCGGATGGAGGCCAGCGGGGTTTTGAGCTCATGGGAGGCGTCCGACACAAATTGCCGCTGCTCCTGCTCCTTGGTCTCGAGCCGGTCTGTCAGCTTGTTGAATTCGGCGGCGAGCAGCCCCAGCTCGTCGTTTCCGCGGATATCGAGCTTTTGCTCATAGTTTCCGCTCCGAAGCGCCTTGAGAGAGATCATGATTTTCCGCATTCTGGAGGAGAACAGCCAGGACAAAATGATGGAGAGCACCACCACGGAGACGGCAAGGCCCAGGGAGAGCGTCGTCATATTGCTGCGCAGGGAGTGGACAATGCCGGCCTGCCCGGAGTCGTACTCCATCAGATAGGCCGCGCCGATCAGGGAATCCTGGTAGAGAATCGGCATGGCCGCCCGGCTCTCAAAGGCGCCGTCGGTGTAGGTGCAGTAAAAGACATCGTTTCCCTCCAGCGCCTGGACAATTTCCGGAAACAGGGCGTACTCTCCCTCGATGTTCTGAAACATAGAGGAGTCATAGAGCACCATACCGCTGCCGTCTGTCACAACGGTCCTGGTGGTATCGAGGTCCTCCAGAAGCCCCATCACCTGGCTCACGCCCGGCGTTGTCAGAGAATCCATACCGGAAAAGGACGCCGCAATCATCACAGCCTTGCTCTTGAGCGAGGACTCCTTGGACTGAAACACCAGCCGGTTTGCGGCGTTGTCTGAATACAGATTCAGAATAAACAGCATGAGAAGAATCACAACGACATAGAGCGTGGAGTATCTGGCCTGCACGCTCCTGAACAATTGATGCTGTCTGTTCTCACGCCTTAAAATAGTAGCCCACTCCCCACTTGGTCATAATGTGTTCCGGCGACGCCGGATTGGTCTCCAGCTTTTCGCGCAGTCTGCGGATATGCACATCGACCGTGCGGATATCACTCTGGAAGTCGTATCCCCAGACCGTGTTCAAAAGGGCCTCGCGGCTGTAGACGCGGCCCGGATTCTGCATCAGAAGCTCGATGAGATCGAACTCCTTGGCCGTCAGATCCACGGACTGACCGGCCTTCCAGGCGCTGCGCTGGGCGGCGTCGACTGAAATATCGCCGTGGGAAATCAAGGTGGAGGAGTGCTCCTTGGAGGAGGCGGCCGTGCGGCGCAGCAGCGCGCGGATGCGCGCCTTCAGCTCCAGGATGTTGAACGGCTTTGTGATGTAGTCATCTGCGCCGTAGTCAAAGCCCATCAGTTTGTCCATATCATCCGCCTTGGCCGTGAGCATGATGATGGGAACATCGGAAAATCCGCGGATGGTGCGGCAGGCCTCCAGCCCGTCCATCTGCGGCATCATCAGGTCCAAAATGATCAGGTCAATCTCATTTTGCCTGGCAATTTCCACCGCGTCCTTTCCGTTGCTGCCCGTCAGGACCTCATAGCCGTCGTTCTCCAGATTAAACCGGATGCCCTTTACAATAATCGCCTCGTCGTCTACAACTAAGATTCTCATGGTGCCTCCTTATTCCACTGTGATATAATCTTCCAGCGCCTCAAATCGCTTCTCTCCGATTCCGCTCACATTGGTGATTTCGTCGATGATCTGAAACGGCCCATTCTGTGTGCGGTAATCAATGATTCTGCCTGCAAGCGTCTCGCCAATGCCGGGAAGGTTCATGAGCTCTTCCGCCGATGCGGTGTTGAGGTTGATTTTCCCGTCGGCGCCGGGCGCCGGATCGGGCGTTTCTGGCGCGGCAGGCTCCATCTGCGCGTCCTCCCCATCCGACATCTGGACTGCCGAGACCGTGCCGGCCTGAATTTCGATGGAACCAGCTGCGTGGTTGCGGCCCAAAAAGTATCCGCCGAGAAATACAAGAAACAAAACGGTGGCAAATAAAACCCACCGCTCTGCCCGATTCAGCTTTTCCATTGGGACCGCCTCCCGCAATTTGACATTGGAAATCATTTTTTGCTATAATACAGAATCATTATACATTATTTCGCAGGAATCGCAATGCTGTTTCTGCCCAGAATCTGGAGAGAAGTATGAAAAAAATTAATAAATTACCAAAAATTGGGGCACTCCTCCTCGCCAGCCTTCTGTCTCTGCAGCTGTTTGCAGGCGCCCAGACGGCGCAGACGCCGCCGCAGACAGACCCGGTGGAGCAGCGTGCGACTGAAAGCGTTGGAGACTATCAGGTCGATGCCAAGGCGGCCCTGCTCATAGAGCACAATACCGGTGAGATCCTGGTCTCACAGAATGCAGAGGAAAAAGCCTATCCGGCCAGCCTGACCAAGATCATGACCTGCCTGCTGACCATCGAAAACGGAAGCCTGGACGACACGGTGACCGTCTCCGAGACGGCGCTGGCGGATATGGACCCGGCGGGCAGCACCGCGGATCTGCAGCCCGGGGAGGAACTCTCGGTGGAGGATCTGCTGTACTGCATGATGCTCTCTTCGGCCAATGAGGCCTGCAATGTGGCGGCGGAATATGTCTCCGGCTCCATTGAGGCCTTTGTGGAGCTGATGAACCAGCGCGCGGAGGAGCTGGGCTGTACGGGCACGCACTTTGCAAACCCCCACGGACTGCACGAGGAGGATCACTACACCACGGCGCTGGATTTGGCGCGCATCACGGAGGCGGCCCTGGAGAACAAGACCTTCTACCAGATCTGTACCACCTCGGACTATGTGGTGCCTGCGACCAATCTCAGCGCTGAGCGGACCTTGCACACCACCAACTACCTGGTCTCCGATTCCATGACCTCTGACTATTATTATGCCCGCGCGGCGGGCGTCAAGACAGGCTTTACCACACCGGCCGGCCGGTGCCTGATCACCACGGCCACGGACGGCAATCTGGACCTGCTCAGCGTGGTGCTGGGCGCCGATACGGTGGTCAAGGAGTCGGGCGACCTGGTTTTAAAGAATTTTACGGAGACCAAGGCGCTGTGCGAATACGCCTTTGACACCTTTGACTATGCAAAGGTCCTGGACAAGCTCAATCCGGTCGCACAGACCACGGTTCTGGCTGCAAAGGTGGACACGGTCGTCCTGTCCCCCACTGAGGATATCGTCCGGATTCTGCCGAAGGACTATGATGCAGCGCAGCTGACCACGACGGTAACGCTGGATCAGCCAAATGGCGTGGAGGCGCCGGTGGAGGCCGGGCAGGTGCTCGGTACGGTCACAGTCCGGTATCAGGGGCAGGAGCTGGGGACGGTTCCGATTGCCGCCATCAGCAGCGTGGAGCGGTCTGGCTTTCTCTACTACAAGCAGCTGATTTTTGACTTTCTGCAGACCCACTGGGTCCTTCTGATCCTGCTGGTGGTCGTGCTTCTGATGCTGTTTTTACTGCTCCGCTACGCCATGGTAAACCGCGCCCGCCGGCGCAGAAGAAGGAGAAGATAACATGGGAGACTGGGAGACACTGCAGGCACAGTGCGCATCCTGCCAGAAGTGCCAGCTGGGCCAGACCCGGACCAATTCGGTCTTTGGCGTCGGCCCGAAGGACGCGGAGGTGATGCTGATTGGAGAGGGACCCGGACAGCAGGAGGACCTGCAGGGAGAGCCGTTTGTCGGCCCGGCGGGAAAGCTGCTCGACGAGATGCTCTGCATCATCGATTTGGGGCGGCACAACTGTTACATCACCAACATTGTGAAATGCCGGCCGCCCATGAACCGCGACCCGCAGGAGTCTGAGCAGGACGCATGCATCGGCTATCTGGAGCAGCAGATTGCGCTGCTCCGGCCGAAGATCATCGTCTGTCTGGGACGCATCTCCGCGATGCGCCTGATTCGGCCCAATTTCCGCATTACGCGGGAGCATGGACAGTGGACGGAAAAGGACGGGATACAGATGACGGCGATCTATCACCCCTCTGCCCTGCTCCGCACGCCGGAAAAGCGGCCGGAGACCTTTCGGGATCTGCTGCAGCTGAGAGAAAAGGTAAAGGCGTGCTGCACACACACCTATTGAGACGACAGAGAAAGAGGGCCCCGCGGAAATCTCAGGCGGGCCATCTGACTGGCCGCCTCCAGGGAGGCTTTTCCTGTGAACTTTTGTAAACACTGTGTTTCGAGGACTTTTGCCGGCAGAGAAGCGGGGGCGCTCCGTGTGGAGCGCCCCCGCTTGTTGGTTATCCCAAGCTTTTACTTCACAATATTCTCGCAGAAGTTCATGAGAATCTGCGCCACTTCCGCGCGGGTGGCATTGCCGGCGGGGTCGAGGACGCCGCTGCCCTTGCCGCTCAGCAGTCCGGCGTTCACCGCCCAGGTCATGCCCTCCAGAGCTCAGTCGGAGATCTCCTCATAGTCGG